>JAZUEE010000147.1:0-12062 GCA_045639985.1 Bacteroidales bacterium | reverse complement strand
TAAAGCAGCCAACGTAATGTTGAACAGCAATAGCCGTACGGCTTTGGTCTCGACCAACAGTGTCACACAAGGCGAGCAGGTAGCCAATCTTTGGAAACCCTTATTTGAAAAATTCGGCATGCATATTGATTTTGCTTACCGCACTTTCCGTTGGGATAGCGAATCTTCTTTGAAAGCGCACGTGCATTGCGTCGTAATAGGTTTTTCAAAGTGTGGCTGTCCAACGAAAACAATTTTCACCGAATCATCAGAACCAATTTCAGTCAAAAGTATCAATCCGTATCTGATTGATGCGGAAACAGTTTGGATTGAAAGTAGAAAACATTCGTTATGCGATGTGCCAGAAATAGGTATAGGTAATAAACCCATTGATGGTGGCAATTATTTGTTTACAGAAGAAGAAATGCGTGCTTTCATAAAGAAAGAGCCAAAATCTGAACGCTATTTCAAAAAATGGATAGGTGCAGATGAATTTATCAATGGTTGGTACCGATATTGTCTTTGGTTGGGAGACTGTTCTCCAGCAGAAATACGTTCGATGCCAGAATGTTATAAACGGGTGCTGGCTGTACGTGATTTTCGTTTGGCCAGCAAGAGCGAGGGAACTCGAAAACTTGCCGACAAACCCACCCGTTTCCATGTTGAAAATATGCCAAAGGAGAATTATATTGTTATACCCGAAACATCTTCTGAAAAAAGAAGATATACACCTATCGGTTTTTTGACACCAGACATTCTTTGTAGTAATGCAATAAGGTTAGCACCCAATACCACGCTCTATCACTTCGGCATTCTAACTTCCAATGTTCACATGGCGTGGATGCGCGTGGTTTGCGGCCGGCTGAAATCTGATTATCGCTATTCCAAAGACATTGTCTATAACAATTTTCCATGGCCTACACCAACGGAAGATCAGAAGACTAAAATTGAGCAGACAGCCCAAGCCATTTTGGATGCGCGGGCAAAATATCCCGAAAGTTCTTTGGCCGACTTGTACGATGAGGTCACGATGCCACCCGAGCTGCGCAAAGCCCATAAGGAAAATGATCATGCCGTGATGGCCGCATACGGTTTTAGTACGAAGATGACCGAAAGTGAGTACGTAGCGGAACTGTTCAAAATGTATAAGATACTGAATGCAAAAAATACTACCAATTAATATTGTAAAACTTAACCCATTTTAGAATAAATGAACAACAAACATAATATCTGGATATTTATTCTCTATCTTCTCATCGCCTTTTTATTGGGTGTGTCCGTGGCTATTAACTTTCTGCCATCCAAAAAGGTAAGTCCGGCCAACAGCCAACTTTACAAACTGAACGAGGTGATGAATTTCATTGACAAATATTACGTGGATTCCGTTGACGTGGACTCCATTTACGATGCGGCCATCAATGCTGTCTTGCAAGGATTGGATCCGCATTCTGCCTATTCCACACCCGAGCAGAACAAAGCCATGATGGAATCTTTGGAAGGATCTTTTGAGGGTGTCGGCATACAGTTCAATATTATGAACGACACGGTGATGGTTATAGCTACTGTGTCGGGTGGGCCTTCTGAAAAGGCAGGCATACGCGCCGGTGACCGCATTGTCAGTGTGAATGGAAATTCCATCGTGGGCGCAACCAATGACAAGGTTTTCAAAATGCTTCGCGGCAAAAAGGGCACCAAAGTCAAAATCGGTGTCCGCAGACAAGGTTTTTCTGAAACTTATACATACGAAGTCAAGCGCGATGTCATTCCAACCTACACGGTGGATGTCTCGTATATGATAGATAAAACCACGGGCTATATCAAGCTGAACGAATTTGGCAGTACAACGGCTGACGAGTTCAATCGTGCGCTCTTAAAACTCAAAAATTCCGGCATGAAGGCCTTAGTGGTGGATCTTCGCGGCAATGCCGGTGGCTTTTTGGATGCTGCCATCAAGGTTTGTGACGAGTTGCTTCCCAACAAGCAGAAGATAGTCTCTATTGAAGGTCTGAAGGTGCGCCCCGAAGTGTTCTATGCGTCCCGAAAAGGCAATTTCGAGCAGGGCAAAGTGGTGATCCTTATTGATGATTTCAGCGCTTCCGCTTCCGAAATCGTGGCTGGCGCCGTGCAAGACAACGACCGTGGCTTTATCGTCGGTCGTCGCTCCTTTGGAAAAGGCCTGGTGCAACGGCAGTTTGACTTGTCCGACCAATCCACTATCCGCCTTACCACGGCGCGCTATCATACCCCAAGCGGTCGCTGTATCCAACGTAACTATAAGGAAGGTACGGAGGCCTATTACGAGGAACTTTACAAACGTATCGAAAATGGGGAATTGGAACACGCGGACAGCATCAAATTGGATAAATCAGTGGCATACAAAACAGTTGGCGGACGTACCGTGTATGGTGGTGGCGGCATTATGCCCGATTATTTTGTCCCTATTGAACACAATTCAGATATGGACGGCTATTACGATGTGGCCAATACCGCAACACTTGTCCAATATGCGTTTCATTATGCCAACGACCGAAACAGCGCGTTGAAGAAAAACTATCCTGATATCAAAACGTTTTTAACAAAATACGCTGTTTCTGATGCGCAAGTCAATGAGGTGTTGGTATTGTACAAGAAACTGACAAAGAAGAATGCACCGAAAATATCTGCTGCTTCCCGTAAGGAATTGAAAGTCTGGATAAAAGCTTTGATTGGACGTAATCTATATGGTGATGAAGCTTTTTATCCCGTTATTAATTCTACGGATAAGACGATTTTGAAAGCTTTGGATGTGTTGAAGAAAAAATAGAAATTTTGGCTGCTTTTGAAGATGAATTGAAAAAATTATTATAACACAAAAATCCCAAATGATGAAAAAATTACTATTAATCAGTTTCTTCATTGGCATAACTATTGGCCTTTTTGCACAAAATAATAGCATTAAGACCCTTACGTTGTCCAATGGAATGAACGTGGTCCTTTGCGAAGACCACGAACAACCGCAAATCTATGGTGCTGTATGCGTACATGTTGGGGCTAAAAACGACCCACAGGACAATACCGGTATGGCACACTATTTTGAGCATATTATGTTCAAAGGCACTGATAAAATTGGTACGTTGGATTGGAAATCCGAAAAAGTCTATTTGGACAGTATCACTATGCTGTACGACGAATTGCATACGTTGACAGATGTTGCCAAACGCAATGAGATTTTACTGCATATCAATCAGTTGAGCAATAAGGCCACGGAATATGCCATCCCTAACGAAGTGGATGTTATTCTTGGAAAGATGGGTGGCGAAGGCGTGAACGCTTTTACCAGTAATGACGTTACCTGCTATCACAACTATTTTCCATCTAATCAGTTGGAAAAATGGTTGTTAGTTTATGCAGAGCGACTTCGCAATCCGATTTTCCGTCTTTTCCAATCCGAATTGGAAACGGTTTACGAGGAGTACAATATGTATCAGGACAATCCAATCAGCACGTTTATGGAGGATGCGTTAGCTGCAGCGTATGGCGAACATCCGTATGGTCGTCCGGTCATCGGCTATCCCGAACACTTGAAAAATCCGCAGACTTCGGCTATGCAGAAATTCTTCAACACTTATTACCATCCAACCAATATGACCTTGATTTTGGTGGGCGATTTTGATGCTAATAGTGTTAAACCGCTTTTGGAAAAGACAATTGGCCAACTGCATAACGAAGGCGAAGGTGTGAATGAATCGGTGGCATATAATACCAAACGGATGAACACCAATTTAGGTAAGGAGGTAAAACCTTTTGAAGGTCACAAGGTTGTCACGGTGAAAGAAACACCAGTAAAAATGGGAATCATCGGTTTTCAGACATTGGGTACAATGGACAAAAACGAGTTCTATTTTGACATCATCAGCAATTTGCTCAATAATGCTTCTGAAACGGGTCTGTTGGACAAGTTATCTCATGACAAAAAGTTGATGGCGGCACAAGCTTTCAATTATGGAATGTTGGAAAAAGGAATGTATGCATTCTTCTATGTCCCGAAAATTCTCGGACAGTCTCACGAACAAGCCGAAGAGTTAATTTTTGCAGCTATTGATTCATTGAAAAAAGGTTGTTTCAGTGATGACCTTTTTGAAGCCGTTAAAATGGAATATCTTCGTGATTATCTGACGGATATGGAATCTTTAGATAATAAATTCGATGTGTTGTTGAGTATGGTGATGAGTCAGCACACGCCAGAATTTTATTATGAGAAAGAAAAATTGGTTCGTGCGTTGACCAAACAAGATATTGTAAAGGTTGCTCAACAATATTTTGGAGATAACTGCTTGATTTTCCGTTCGAATATGGGTGTGAAAACACATGAGAAGTTGGAAAAACCGGCATGGAAGCCCATCGTAACCCAAAATACGGATGCCAAATCCGAATATGCGCAATCTATTGAAAAGATGCCTGTGGGCGATATCACACCTCAAAATTTGGATTTTAAAACCTGCGTTCAAGAAGTTCCTGTCAATGAAAACTATACGTTGTTTGCTTCTCCGAATCCCTATAACGACATCTTTTCTTTGAGCATCGTCTATAATTATGGTAAAATTGAAGAGCCGAGATTGGCTGCTGCTGTCAATTATTTTTCTATGCAAGGTACGCAAAAACAAGGTTTCAATGATTTTCAGCTGGCCTTGCAAAAATTAGGAGCTTCTTTTAATATCTTTACATCAGACGAAAGAACATACGTTTTTATATCAGGTTTTGACAAGGATATGCAGAAGATCCTCAGTCTTTGCAAAGAAAAGATGACTGCTCCAGAGAATAATGAATCTATGATTAAAAAGTTGATTGAAGAGGAACAGAGCAGTTTGAAAATGATGAAGACGGATGCTTCTTCTTGGGGTGATGCCATTTACAATTACGCGTTGTACAAAGACAAATCTTCTTACCTTTATCCGATGTTGAGCTTCTTGAAAAAGACAAACGGCAAGGAATTGTTGGATATCTTTTCCAAAATAATGCAATATGACGGCTATGTTACCTATGTCGGCAAACTTTCTCCTAAAGATGTTGCAGCTATGCTTCAAAAGGATTATGGCATACATACGGATGCTAAAAAAGGAACCAGACCTGTCAAACAAATTGTAAAATACGATGAACCGACACTTTATCTGGTTTCAAACAAACAGTTTTTACAGAGTAATATTTACTTTAATATTTTGGGTAATGATTTGAAAGATGAGAAATCTTTGATGCAATGTCAAGCTTTTAACGAATACATCGGCGGTAGTATGGCGGGCGTTATCTTCCAAGAAATCAGAGAGCTCCGCTCGTTGGGTTACTCCGCTTATGGCTATTACAGTAATGATGTGCTGCACAGAAGACCCGGTTATATGATGGGCTATTTGGGTACGCAGGCAGACAAAACCGTTGAAGGCACGCAGGCTATGACCGACCTATTGGTGAAATTCCCAGACAAACCCGACAAATTCGATTTCGCCAAAGTTTCCGTCATCAAAAAAATGGAAGCCGACTATGTTACCTTTAGAAGGATTCCGTCACAAATCGTTTCTTGGAAAGAGCGTGGCTACACGTCTGATCCCACTAAGGCCCGTATAGAGTTGTTGGAGAAAATGAATTATCAGGACATTCAAGATTTCTATAATCAAAATATCGGCAATCGTCCATTGTTGATTACCATTGCCGGCGATAAAAACCGGATTGATATGAAAGAATTAGGGAAAGGTTATAAAGTCGTGGAGTTGAAATTTAAAGATATCGTACGATAAATAAAAAGTGTACGTAAAAAGCGCCCCGAAAGTTGGAAACTCTCGGGGCGCTTTTTTAGCTGAATAATTTCTAATGAGCCAAAGGATTATTTCATTGCTTCCACAGCGACTTTGATTCTGCGGCAGGCTTCTTTAAGTTTGTCTTCAGAAGTAGCATAGGAGAGGCGGATACAGGTGTCGTCGCCAAATGCGCTGCCTTGAACAGTGGATACGTTGGCATCTAACAAGAGATAGAAGGCAAGGTCTTTGGAGTTCTCGATCTTCGTTTTCCCATATTCTTTAGCAAATTCGGAATCGGCGGGAACATTTTTGCCGAACAAACTATTGACTTTCGGGAAGAAATAAAATGCACCTTGTGGAAGACGGACTTCGAAGCCAGCGATTTCACGAAGCAAATCAAAAACGAGATCTCTTCTCATTTTGAAGATGTTACGCATATTGATGATGTCTTCGGAAGTTTTGGGATCCATTTCCATAGCGCGTACGGTGGCGCGTTGGGAGATAGAACCCGTGGCGGAAGTGATTTGTCCTTGCATTTTGCTACATGCTTTAGCCACTTCAACGGGAGCGCCGATGAAACCGATACGCCAACCCGTCATGGCAAAACCTTTAGCCACACCATTCACGGTAACAACCTGGTCCTTGATGAAGTCGAATTGGGCAATGCTTTCGTGGCCGCCCACGAAATTGATGTGCTCGTAAATTTCATCGGACAAAATCATCATCTGAGGATGTTTGGCCACAACTTCTGCGATGGCACGCAATTCCTCTTTGGTATATACCATGCCCGTCGGGTTGGATGGGCTGCTGAACATCATTAATTTGGTTTTCGGTGTGATAGCAGCTTCCAATTGCTCAGCCGTAATTTTGAAATCATTTTCCAATTTGGCAGGGATATAGACGCATTTGCCTTCTGCCATTTCGGCAATGGCACGATAGGAAACCCAATACGGAGCAGGAATAATAACCTCGTCGCCAGGATTTACCAATGACATAACTACTTGGTATATGGCTTGTTTGCCACCGGTGGAAACCACAATTTGATTGGTGGCGTAGTCCAATCCGTTGTCTCTTTTGAACTTGTTACTGATGGCTTTCAGCAAGTCAGCATAACCGGGAACGGGAGGATAATGGGTGAAGTTGTCGTCGATAGCTTGTTTGGCGTATGCTTTAACGGTTTCAGGAGTGTTGAAGTCGGGTTCGCCGATGCTCAAACTGATGACGTCTTTGCCTTTTTCTTTCAGTTCGCGTGCCAACGCGGTCATAGCCAGCGTTTCAGAGGCAGCCATAGAAGTAACTCTTGTAGATAATCTTTCCATATTGTTATTTGATTTAGAATATTGCTTTTTTTGGGGCGGCAAAGGTACAAAATAAATGGGCTAATGCGGTAATGCAACCATGCGGTAATTCTGTAATATGCTAACGAACAAGTAATTAAGAGTCAATTTAATTTATAACTTTTAATTCTTGTGCCGAAATGAGAAGAAAAGGATATTATTTTCCCTGTTTCACTAATTGTCCGCAGGCAGCCGCAATATCTTGACCTTTGCTTTGGCGCACATTGACCACCATGTTGCATCCTTTCAGATAGTCGATAAACTCTTCTCTTTGGTTGGGATACGAACGATGATATACGCCTTCTTCTGTTTCGTTGTATTCGATAATGTTGATTTTAACGGGGAAGGGGCGGCAGTATCGTGCTAATTTTTCAGCGGCTTGGCGGGTGTCGTTTACTTTGCTTAACAACAGATATTCGAAAGTGATGCGTTGGCCTGTTTTCTGATGATAGTAGAGTAGGGCTGCTTGCAAATCGTGTAGGGAATTATGTTCGGTTACAGGCATAATGACTTCACGTACAGCGGGTTCTGCACTATGTAGGGAGACGGCCAGTCCGCAGGGAAAGTTCCTGTCGGCCAGCTTCTTGATTCCTTTGACAATGCCTGCCGTGGACAAGGTGATGCGGGTGGGCGACATTCCAAATCCATCGGTGGCCGTGATTTTGTCAATGGCTGTCATCACGTTGTCAAAATTGAGCAGGGGCTCGCCCATGCCCATAAAAACGATATTCGTGATGTTGTTGCCGTAAAGTTCCTCTGCGCGACGGTTCATCAGCACATATTCGTCAACGATTTCGCTGTAATGCAGATTCCGAATGAATCCCATTGTCCCCGTTGCACAGAATGTACATCCTAATGGGCAGCCAACTTGAGAAGATATACACGCAGTGACGCGCTCGCCAGAAGGTATTAGAACGCCTTCCACCATCTTTCCGTCGTTAAAGCGGAATACAAACTTGGCCGATTTGTCTTTACTGCGCAATTCTTGTGCGATTTCTGCACGATGAAAGGTGTATTGCTCGGCAAGCTGTGTGCGAAGTGCTAACGAAATATTCGTCATTTCATCAAAACTTCCGGCTCCTTTTTGCCAAAGCCAAGTCCAAATTTGCTTGGCACGGAATTTTTTTTCGTTGATAGAACAGATGAATCCTTCCAGTTCGGGGAGCGAAATATGTCTAATATCGGTCATATATGCAGTTTTATGGAATTAACGGTTTTGTTCAGTATGATTTAAAATAACGGTTATCTCAGGATATCTGCTTTGAATGTGTGCGGCCGTTTGTTCGGCAAAATAGACCGAACGATGTTGTCCGCCGGTGCATCCGAAACTTACCATGAGATGGTCGAAATGACGTTCTAAATAGTTGTCAATGGATTGGTCAACAATGGCAAAGACATGTTCTTTGAAAGTTTCTACGGCAGGGTATTGATCCAAGTACTCCTGCACGCATGCGTCTTTGCCGGTAAAGGTTTTGAATTTAGGATCGCGCCCCGGATTGGGTAAAGCCCGGCAGTCGAAAACAAAACCTCCCCCGTTGGGCGAAGGATCATTGGGAATGGCTTTCTTATAGGAAAAGCTTTGAACACGTACGGTCAAGGTTCTCCCAGGAATGTACGGTTTGACAAAATCCGAAGCGATAATGTTGCGCAAAACACGTGTCAATTCTGGAAGTTCTATGGGAATGTTCAAATTGTCCAACAGATTCTTCAAATTGCGGATGGCAAACGGAATGCTTTGCAAAAATGATGATTTCCGTTCAAAATATCCCCGATACCCGTATGTGCCTAAAGATTGTAGGATACGGATAAGCACGAAGCCCTGAAAATAGGAAAGAAATGTTGCGCGGTCAACTTTTATATGTTGTGACAGTGCGTTTAAATATTCATTCAGAATATGATTCCGAAATTCCGGTGACAAATCGGCTTTGGAATTGTAAAGGAGCGAGGCCACGTCGTATTGCAAGGCGCCTTTTCTACCGCCTTGATAATCAATAAAATAAACGTCATCATGGTAAATCATAATGTTGCGTGCCTGAAAATCACGATAGAGGAAAAATTCGCTATCGGCGGAAAGCAGATAGTCCATCAGACAGTTGAAATCGTTTTCTATCAGTTGCTCGTTGAAAGGAACATTGACTAATTTCAGGAAAAAGTATTTGAAATAATTAAGGTCCCATTGCATGGACTGACGGTCAAAAGCGGCACGGGGGTAGGCGACAGAGAAGTCGATTCCTTGTTTTCCAGAGAGCTGGATGGCGGGTAGGGCGCGGGCGACTTTGTCGTAATAGGCCACTACTTCCGGAGAAGGAACACCATTTTCGCGATGCGTTAAAAGAAAGTCGTAGAGCGTGGTGCTTCCTAAATCGGTTTCTATATAGTGCATGTTGTCTGGAGCAACAGCCAATAATGTGGGAACGTTAAACTTTTTCTCCGTAAAAAAACGTGTATAGGAAAAGAATGCGATGTTTTCGTCCACGTCGTCATTGAAAGCGCCGATGAGCGTGGTACCATCCTCCAACTTGATTCGGTAATATTTTCGATGGGAAGCGGATTGTGCTAACGAAAGCGGTTCGCATTCTAAAACATTTTGTTTGGAATGCTTTTGAGCCAGCTGGGAAAGAATCTGTATGGATGTTTCGGAACTATACATGATGTAATTGTATTTGCAAAAAAAAAAAGCCCAAACCGTAAGGTTGGGCTTTCTTGGTGTCTCAGCTGGGATTCGAACCCAGGACCCCATCCTTAAAAGGGATGTGCTCTACCTGCTGAGCTACTGGGACATCCTTCTCTTAACGAGGCCGCAAAAATACATTTTTTTTCAAACGAACAACATATAAAAAGTGTATTTCTAAAAATTTTTCTTAAGCAGCTGTAAATCAATCAAATCAATTCAAATGCTATTTTTTAATATTCTTACGATATGATTTATATTTTTCTTATATTTGCTAATAACATATTGAATTAAAGAGTGTTAAAAATGGCATGTAACTAAATTTTAAATTATGTCAAAGAATGAGCGAAAATAGCCAGAAAAACATGAAAAATGGTAATTTTTCAAAAAATGACAATGATTTTTTGCAATAATCAAGAGCTTGATAGACGATGAAAAAAATGATTCTAACTCCGAAAAAAGATACCGTCACACTATGCCTTCCCTCAAATTGGGTAGGGAAACCGATAGTTTGTATTTTAAAAGCACCATACGAGGCAGAAGACAATGAGGTTGTGTCGTTCGTGAGCGAGGCGGCGATGTGTTATAAGAGCAGTCGTTTCCGCAAACCGAAAATGCGGCGCCGAGTGCGTCGTAAGTTTAGAATGAGGGGAAGAAGGTATTATTCTAATGAAGTTCCGCTCCTATGAGGTGCATGAACTCTTGTCGAGTGTTTTCGTTTTTCAAGAAGGCTCCTGTGAATTCGGAAGTGCTGGTGACGGAATTCTGTTTTTGGATACCGCGCATAGACATACACAAATGCTGGGCTTCAATAACTACAGCTACTCCAAGCGGGTTTAAAACTTCTTGAATACAGTCTTTTATTTGAGTGGTCAATCTCTCTTGCAATTGAAGTCGGCGAGCATAGCATTCTACCACGCGAGGTATTTTGCTCAAGCCGACAATTGTGCCATTGGGAATGTATCCGATATGTGCTTTCCCTAAAAAGGGTAGTAAGTGGTGTTCGCAAAGGGAGTAGATTTCAATATCTTTAACCACCACAATTTGTTTGTAATCTTCATGGAAAAGAGCACTTTCCAAGATTTTTTTAGGATCTTGACGATAACCGTGTGTGAGAAAATCCAAGGACTTGGCTGCCCGCATGGGTGTCTTAACCAGCCCTTCTCGAGTAGGGTCTTCGCCTATATTGACAAGAATGTTTCGATAGTTGTCTGCCAGTTGGTTGAGGGTCTTATCTGATAATACCGGTATTGAATTGAGGGAGTTTTCTTTCATAAAAACTTTATAGATAGGGGTTGTGTTTTTTTTCATTGCCAACGGAGGTGCTGTCACCGTGCCCGGGGTATATGGTGACAGTGTCGTCCAGCGTCATGATTTTGGTACGAATCATGTCTAAAAGAAGGGAACCGTTCCCGGTGGGCAGGTCTGAACGTCCAACACTTCCTTCGAAAATCAAATCTCCGCAGATTACATATTGATTTTGTGCATCGTATAGCGATATGCTGCCGTCGCAATGTCCTGGTGTGTAAAGGACTTTAAGACATTGGTGGCCGAAATGCAGCTCGTCGTTTTCATTTAGAAAACGGGTGGGCTCGGGCATATTGTCCGCCATAATGCCGAAGGCGGCGCCGTAAATGTGTGCCTTCTTGTAAACAGGCATGCCCGCTTGGTGGCAGCATAGCGGAGCATGATATTTTTGTACGCACCAGCCATTTCCCGCAATGTGGTCGATGTGCGGATGGGTGTTGACAATGAATTTCACGGTCAGATGGTGCTGATAAATGTATTCTTGAAGCTGTGCGTCTTCGTGAGTGTTGCAATTTCCGGGATCAACGATAATGGCTTCACCACTTTCATCGTGTAAAACCATCGTGTTGACCATTATGGGATTGAAATGGAAAGTATGAATTGTCATGTCGTTGAATCTGTGTGTCAGATTTTGGATATAGTCCGATAGGTTTGTGTGTTTTTTCTGCATACTAAAAAGGTCGGCCATTGGATGGATCGGCCACATAAAGCTCTTTTACCTTGTGTCCTCTTTCAAACAGTACACTATAATAGAGCGTTCCATCGGGTTTCCAACACGACCATTTCCCGTCGCGCAGACGTCCTTTGAAATTGCCTTGAAAATGTTTGGCCCCATTGTCGTAATATTCTGTGAATTTTCCTTCTGGCACGTCATTGACAAAGTTTTGTTCGCGGATTTTCTTTTCATGGACGTTGTAAAAAGACCAATTTCCCTCTTTCTTATCATTAACATATTTTCCGGCATTGAGAATTTTGCCGTTGTGTGGGTATTCTTCCCAATGA
>JAZUEE010000146.1:0-2538 GCA_045639985.1 Bacteroidales bacterium | reverse complement strand
ACATGGCTACGATCCGACTTTCCAATACAAATTCTCTAACGGAAACTGCTATTATTCGGGCAACAACTGTGAAAAGATTTTCGCCAACGCAGCAGAAGGTTTAAAAAAAGGAAAAAACCAACATCACGAGCGACTCAAGCTGCTCTTCAACCGGCCCATCATTCACGTTGAAGAGGCCAAATTGAAAATCGGCATACCCCGCTCTTTGGGAATGTTCGAACTATACCCATTCTGGCACGCCCTTTTTAAAGAATGCGGATTCACGACCATCATTTCCGGTCCATCCACCAATCAGCAATACGAGCAGGGACTGCACACGGTGATGTCGGAGAACATCTGCTTCCCTGCCAAATTGATGCACGGACACGTTTTCGACTTAGCCAAACGCGGCGTTGACCGCATCTTCTATCCATTCATTGTGATGGAACAGAAAGCAGACAGCAAGGTTCGGAACAGTTACAACTGCCCAATCGTGGCGGGCTATTCCGACGTTATGAAAAATGCCATTGACACTCAGGAGCGCTTCCACATTCCGTTTGACGCTCCCGTTGTATCCTTCAATGACGAAGAACTTCTTCGCGCCAGTTGTACAGAATACCTTAAGAGTTTGGGAATTGACAAAATCACGGCCACCCGCGCTATAGATACGGCGCTCAAGGCCCAGCAGGATTTTCTGTTTGAGCAGCACCGCCGTGCGCAAGAGATTGTGCGCGAAGCGCGTAAGGACAACCGCATGGTCGTCGTGCTCGCCGGACGTCCCTACCATTCCGACCCGCTCATCCAGCACAAGATTTCCGACGTACTCGCCGACATGGGCATTGATGTCGTCACCGAATTTGTGGCTGACGAAAAAGACTCGGATGTCTATAAGGAGCTTGTCGCTGTAACCCAATGGACCTATCCTAACCGCGTATTCAAAGCCGCGCACTACGTGGCAAACAGCCCCGACAACGTCCATTTCATGATGATCACCTCCTTCGGGTGCGGTCCCGATGCCTTCATCATTGACGAAGCGCACGACATTCTTGACCGCAAAGGAAAGAGCTTCACCCTTTTGAAAGTGGATGACGTCAACAACATCGGTTCCCTTCGTTTGCGCGTACGTTCCATGGTTGAAAGCCTTCAGTTCAGCCATAAAGTACCTGTTGAAAAGCCGTTCGTCACGACGCCGATTTTCACAGAAGCAGACAAGAGGCGCACCATCATCGGTCCCTATTTTGCCGGCGGTTATTCCGAATTTCTACCCACCATTTTCAAGATGGCGGGTTATCATTTGGTCACATTGCCGTTGGGCGACAAGGAGTGCGTGGAATTGGGACTTCAATATGCGAACAACGAGGTATGCTATCCTGCCACAATCGTAGTCGGGAGCATTCTCAAAGCCCTGCGCAGTGGAGAATACAACCGCGACGACGTGGCCGTGATCATCACACAGACCGGCGGGCAATGTCGCGCAACCAACTACATCATGCTCATCAAGAAGGCCTTGGTCGCCGCCGGATTCGAGGACATTCCCGTTTTGGCACTTGCCCTTGGAGACACTTTGGCCAACGAGCAGCCCGGCTTCCAATTCAACGTCAAAGAGTTGGCCTTGCCCACACTCAACGCGCTGTTGTACGCCGACTGCCTATCGCGCATTTACTATGCCTCCAGACCACGGGAGAACCAGCCCGGCATAGCCAAAGTCCTGCACCAAAAATACATTGAACGCAGTTTCCCTCTGATTGAAAAACACGACTATCGAGGATTAAAGCACCTACTCAAAGAAGCCGTTCGGGAGTTCATGTCCAATATCGATTGCCACAAAAAACTGCCGCAAATCGGTGTGGTAGGCGAAATCTATATCAAGTACAACTCCTTCGGGCACCTAAACGTATTGGATTGGTTAGCCGATCAAGGCGTGGAGGTTATCGCACCATCCATCTACAACTTCTTCATGAACAGTTTCGTCAACAAGCATATCAACAAGAAATTGCACATCAAGCCGGTAAAATATCCGCTTTTTGCCACGGATGCGGTGTATAAAATCATCTACCGATATGCTCGCTCGTTTGATGCCGTTTGTAAAGAATTCCCCTATTATCGTCCTTACGCCGACATGTTTCACGATGCAGAGTTGGCATCCCGCATCATTAATATGGCGGCCAACTTCGGTGAAGGATGGCTCATACCTGCTGAAATGTCCGCATTGGCCGAAAGCGGCGTGAAGAACATCATCAGTCTGCAACCCTTTGCCTGCATATCCAACCACGTTACCTCCAAAGGTATTGAGAAGAAAATCCGGAAATTCTATCCCGACCTCAACATGCTGTTCATCGACTTTGACGGCGGCACCAGCGAAGCCAATGTCTTCAACAGACTACATTTTATGATTGAGAACGAGGAATAGAAGAACAAGATTTTTTAACATACTACGATACAATGAAAGGACAATATTTGCGTTATGCAGTTTGTTTTTTTACTGCCATGATTATTGCCACTATCATTATATTATTGAGCATTCTTTTCCGACCGCGGCCAAATGTAAAAACGCTTCAA
>JAZUEE010000145.1:0-5449 GCA_045639985.1 Bacteroidales bacterium | reverse complement strand
TGGTGTCTCCGTTGTAGCCAATTTTAACGTCTTTCAAATCAATGATTTTGGAAGAACGATTGTAGATTTCCACGTAGTCTGCATCCGCGCCATCAAAAGGGTGGGAGAGAAGCTCGTTGATGACGAGGTCGCCGGGAAGTGGTTTTTGGGCTATCCCGACAATCGAATTTTCGTTCTCCGCATAGTTGTCTGCGCAATCGCAAATTGCATCATCTAAAAATATAGTATATAATACATTGTTATGCAATGGCTCCGATAGATGTACGTCTAAAGCGGTAAAGTCGGGTGGGACTTCTTGAATGTGCGCAATCGTGATTTCGGGTGATAGATGAAAGGAAGAAGGGGATATGGGCAGGGTGGGGTGTATGGTTTCCGTAAAAATGAGCCGTATGGTCGTGCTGTCTAATAGGGTGACACGCTCCAACGAAGGCGATAGAAAATCGCCGATGCTACGTTGAGACGCATTGGCTGAGCCCGGCGTCCCACCGATTTCGGCTGTGGATGAAGTCCAATTTTCTTTTCCAATGCAGGGAATTTCCGTGTCTATCATTTCCAACGACCAGCCGCCGTCCCGTTTGACGGGCTCCGTATGCCAACTGTTTTTAAAGGTGACCTGATGAATGGCTTGGTTGTGCTCGTTGTAAAGCACGATGCTTTGTCCACCATCTGTGATGCTTAATGACGACAAGGTGTATAGGTTCGGGCAATAAGATAATAGTAAATCCTTGTTCTTTTCGGCCACGAGGACGATATATCCGTTGCTGTCAATCGTGATGTTGGGCAGTGGTTTGATGGTGTTCCCGATTTTAATGCTCCAATTGTGCAACTGCAGTTGTCGGGGCGTGCGATTAAATAATTCGATGTATTCGGCGGTTGGCAATCCGATGGTAGGAGTCGGATCTGCCATGATTTCGCTGATGACGACATCGTAGCGTTTGATTTCCTGTGCGCACGCTATATATAATGTAGTTATTAACAATGTGCTGATGAAATATAATGTCTTGTACATCGTGGTTTTAGGTTTTGTGGTGTCGCAAAAATAGTATCTTTGCGCCCTCAAGTCAACCTATTGTTAATAACTTTTAATTAAAAGTAAAGATAATGAAAATTGCATTAGTCGGAGCCACCGGATTGGTAGGTGGAGTTATGCGCAAAGTATTGGAGGAAAGAGGATTTGGCAGTTGTGAGTTCATACCTGCAGCTTCAGCCAAGTCAGTAGGCAAAATGGTTACATTTGCAGGAAAAGAGTGTAAAATCGTATCCGTGGAGGATGCTGTAAATGCCGCTCCAGATATCGCGATTTTCTCTGCCGGTAGTGGTCCGTCTTTGGAATACGCGCCAAAATTTGCCGCCAAGGGTACGGTTGTGATAGACAATTCCTCTGCTTGGCGAAGCAATCCCGATATACCGTTGGTGGTTCCTGAAATCAACGGGGATGTCATTCGCCTGACGGATAAAATCATTGCCAATCCCAATTGCTCAACCATCCAAATGGTGATGGCGTTGGCTCCGCTGCATCAGAAATATAAGATTAAGAGGATTGTGGTTTCCACCTATCAGTCTATTACGGGAACGGGGATGAAGGCCGTGAACCAGTTGGCCAAAGAACGTGCGGGTGAGCCTTGCGAAAAGGCCTATCCGTATCAGATAGACATGAATCTGTTCCCTCATGGTGGCACATTTGAAGATAACGGATACACAACGGAGGAGACCAAATTGCTGAATGAGACGCGCAAAATCCTGTGTGATTCCGAGATTCAGGTTTCTGCCACGGTGGTGCGTGTGCCGGTGACGGGCGGACATTCCGAAGCTGTTAATGTGGAGTTCTATAATGAATACGATTTGCGAGAGGTCTATGACTTGCTGAACAATATGCCCGGGGTGGTGGTACAAGACGATCCTGCCAATAATATCTATCCGATGCCGCTCTTTGCCAAGGACAAGGATGAGGTTTTTGTGGGACGTATCCGCCGCGACTTCACGCAGCCAAAGACGCTGAATTTATGGGTTGTGGGAGATAATTTGCGCAAAGGTGCCGCCACGAATGCCGTGCAAATCGCACAGTACATTATAGGAAAATTTAATTTGCAACGGTAGGTTTTGAGTTTCAGGTTTCAAGTTTCAGGTTTCAGAACTTATTTCTGAACTCTGACTTTTGATTCGCGGGTCCAATCGACTGTCATGCCGAAAAGTGAAACGCCGAGGTATCCGCGCATTTTCAAGGTCTTTTTGTCATTAACGAGTTTGATGTAGGTCTTGTAGGTTCCCTTTTTGCCGGGGTATTTCAATTTGCCGTTTTGGTATTCGTTTTCTTTGGCATTATAGGTTAATCCGGTCATAAAGACAAGTCCGAGCTGGTTTTTCTTTTTGGGATTTTCCACCCATACGACTTTAGCTTCGTAGGTCCCGTCGGCGGCTTTGTAAATCATACATTGTGAACCCTCTTTGGAAAATGGGTCAACGGAGTGGAAGATGCCGCAGATGTCGTCTGCTTTTTGGGCAAATACGGATGTTCCTAAAAGAATGAGGACGAAGGTGAGGATGCTCTTTTTCATTATGATGCTTATTGATTAGATGTCAATGTTTTAAAAAGTGATGTTGGGTTCAAAGCGACAATGTTGAAACCGAGCGGCAAAAATAATACAATTATCCATAAAATGGACTAACAATGTTGTAGTTTCTCCATTCTTCAGCACATAGTATAACTGCAAGACTTTACGATAACTAAATAATTATCATTCTTCATCTGACTATTCTGGCTTCAATTCAGGAAACATCTCATAAAATATCAGTATAGATTGATTGCCGAACGAATATGGACCGAATATGGCGACATTTTGTTCGCTGGCCATCAGCAGGAAGTTGTTCACTGCCACCCAGTCGGCAGGGTAATCCTTAATATGGCAAAGCATAGTATAGCAGGCAATCATTCGCAAACGGTTATACTCCTCGTTAGGAATATATGAGTTTTTGGAATGTCCCATTTGGCTGGATATTAAGGCACGCCAGTTTTTCCATGCCTCCGGTAATAATGGAGAATATTGGCCGGCAGTGAGTACATCCACCAATTTGGACGTTGCCTCGTAATTGGGCAACTCGTCAACGATTTGATGGGCAAGTTCAATAGCTTCCACACAACGGTGACTGAACGCATCGGTTGACAAGGAATCGTGATCAATAGCGTTCTCGTATATTTCATCTGAGAATATAAATTCATTCTCAACCAGTTTTTCAAGGTTGTAGCGAGAGAGCATCTTACCCATATATTGGGTAATAACCTCCTCAACATCAATGTTCTCATCGTGTTGTGCCTTGGCCATTTCGTCTTTGAAAATATCGGCACACTGGCGAGCATTCTCGTCATGGATGACTATGGTGTTCATTTCCTTCATTCCCTGAGCCGTGCTTTTCCCAAATTGTTCATAACATTCAAAGTCGCTGAGGACAGAGTGAAAAACCAGTAGAGCATTGTACGCATCTGCCAGATTTTCAAGCAGCGGAATGCCTTTCATATCATCCGGGATTCTGAGCCACTGGTCCGTTGGACAAAGCTCGTTCGCACCCTCATACCAATTGGGCTCCACATATTGTGGCACCTGATACACAATATCGCTTCCTGCTGTTGGATTAAAATTTTGTTGACCGTATGCCACAGCAGAAAGTGCCAAAGCCACGAAGAGGGTCATAGTTCTTTTCATAATCGAATTATAATGATAACATTTGACATTTAATACTTTTTTTGCTTCCGAACCACACATCTAACAATTCGTCCACTTTGCGGTTGATGTCGGGTGTGATTTTGGAGTGTAGCTTCTTATATACATACAACAAGGCACCAGCTTCATCAAGGATGCCGAAAAATCCAAACACTGATTTTGGCAGAATGCTAACCGGCAGTACCGTGTAGGCCAACGCTCCGAAAATCATGGCTTTTTCCATTGTTGTAGTTTCTCCATCCTTCAGCACATAGTACAACTGCAAAACTTTTTGGCACGTGGCACGACCAGCCTTCATCCCATATTCTTTGACGTACCACCATAATTTTGCGATTTTAGACTTCCAATCCACTGATTTCAGTTTTTCCACCAGAGGTTTGATGTCTTTGCCCATAATAACATAGGCCAACAACGTAATACAGATAACAACAAACATAATTTTTGATTTTAAGATTAATAACTGTTTTAATAGAGAGTGTGGATGTCAGAAAAATCTATCAGTGATGGCATTTAGTTGTAAATTGTCATCAACGCTCGCTGCTCAACATCAGTAAAACGCGTCTTATGATGACGGTTTTTGCCAAATTTATCAAGTACATAATCAAACATAATCAGCTTATATTATTAGCTTCAAAATTATTTTCCCAAACGGTTCACTTAACGCAAACTATCTCATCGGCAGTCTTTCTTCTTTTAAGACAACCTCATCCCCTTTTTCCACAATCAGGTACTTGTGATACTCCGTAACTCCTTCTTTCTCAGTAGGTGTATGTCCTTCAACGCCACAGAGATAGGTATAACTGCCATTTACAAAGGTATATTCTTCCGAATCAGCGTCATACTGATTGCCATACCTACCGCCCACAATTACCAGATCCGGTTTGTCGGAAATGGTGGCAGGATACTTCCAAGAGGCGTAGCGCAGTCCCCCGTTGTTCAATCTGTCAATTCTGACGATGTGGTTTTTGGTACGGAAGAAAAGCTCTAAATTTTTATAATCGCGAAGACTTTGATGAAGTCCTCGGTGCGGTTGGTTCCGCTTGGGCACGAATTTCTCGCCATCGAAATGATAGACCGTATATCTGTCTGTCAAAGCGAGAGGATAAGATTCCCCGTCGGTTTCCGGCACATACAGATTCTTCGCTTCCGCGTCATACTCATACAGCCAGTCCCAACCTTCGATGGTTCTATCATACCAGTCTGCAATGGAATAGCTCGAGCTCATCTTATCTTTACCACAAACATCGACAACTTTTAAGGAGTCTTTGTCGATTACATACGCATCTATCCAGGATTCACCCGCGTTACTTGAAATGCGGAAATACTTTTCAATAAGATAAATAGTAGTACCGTCATTTTTCTGAACAGAATGGACATTAGACACCGAAGGGTTATTATCTACGCCGTAGCCGCCCATATCCACCATGCGGACTTTGCCGTCGTTAGTTCTGTATTGGCATTTGACGGCGTAATCCGGGCAGGTGCCGCCCTGATAGGTGTTCCAGCAGTAGAGCCTCATTCTTTCGTCCTCCGCCACATACACCTCTACTTCACTTCTATCCACGGGGATAAATTCTGAGGGGTAGCACAAGGTGTCCCCTTCATTGGCCATCTCTACGGGTTTGTTTTCTTGCTTCACTGGTTCGGTCTGTTTTTCTTTGTGCCCGTTGCAGCTAACGAAAAGCAGGGCAGACAGTACGAATATGAGTACGTGTTTTTTCATTGGGTTTTTT
>JAZUEE010000144.1:0-4261 GCA_045639985.1 Bacteroidales bacterium | reverse complement strand
ACTTTGTTATCTGATATAGCACGTTTACACAAACCCTGAATCGCAACCTTTTGATGTTCGTTAGGGTTGTATTCAGCATTGTTTACAAGAATTTCGTTGTACACTATCCCATCTCGTAACGCCCACCATACTGTTTCAAGTTCTTCTATTGTCAAATCAATCCGCACAGTATCACTCCTATCTTGTCAGCATATCTAACAGCATATGTATCAATCTGATTGTTTCGTTTTTGGATAACCATACAGAACTATCCGCTCGCAACAAACACCAATGTGTATCCGTTCTATTTATAATGATTTCCTTGCCGTAACCATTGGTGAATATTACAGGCTTGTATTTATTGTTCATGTTATCATTCCTTGTCTATCATCTTTACGCCATCGTCAATGAAAGCATCTAACTTCTGCCCTTGCTCTATAGTTCTTCTCATATATTCATTGAAAAGCTCTTTCCGCTCATGCCTTTTTCTTTTAACATTTGTTCAAGCATACGCCCCACGTTATTACCTTGTATTGCTAAATGACAAGCATTATCAAATGCCGACAAAATAAAATCTTTACAATCTTTCTTTGGTGCTTTGCCATACTCAAATCCTTCTTCCGTTTCATCGTAAACCAACTTGCCTTGCAACGCTTTTATAATTCTTTCTCTATCCAATCGGAAAAAATCTTCCATTGTTAATCCACAACCATATTTCATGTTAATCTCTCCTATCTGCCAAAGTATCAAACAATAGTCCTGCCATGTTCAAAACCAAAATATATATGCCAATCAATATAAATTTTGTCTTGTCTGTAAAAAGTCCATAACTAAATTCAACAAATGATATAATCATCATCGCAATTAGATATTCGTATCTAAACGTAAACAACTTATCAATCAATCTAAACACCTCAATGCAACGCTGACCCCATAAACACAAATTGCCAATTCAACCATGCAGTAAATCACGACTACCGCTATAAATGTATCTTTCATTCGTTAATCACTTCCCAATCGTCATCTTCAATGTCATCAATCGTTAAACCAAATTCATTATCCAACTTTCCGTCAGCATCAAATATTTCCAATTCCCATGTCAAATCAAAGGCTTTTACATAATATCCTTCTGACCACCATGGCAATCGAATCTTTTTTCCAGCCTTGAGTGCTTGAATAATTTTCTCATCTGTCAGCTTCATCTTTAGCACCTCACATTGCATACATTATCTTTACTACTTGTACCACTCCTGCAATACCCACAATCAGCATTATTCTTGCAATCTTATCGCCTGTTGTTTCGGCTTTTATTATTAACTCACATATTGTTTTCAGCATTTTCTACCTCCGACCGCCCGCAATTTCAGGCGTCTTACCCATTATTACAATTAAATTCAAGCTTAAAAAGCACATTGAAGAAAATAGATGCAAGCATCATACGATAATCTGTCATGAAATATCCGGCAATAAATACAGCGAAAAATGCCAACTTTAATAATAAATAACCAATCATAAATATTGCTTTTATTTTCATTGCCATGTATCCCTCCTTAAATATTCAGTTAATTCTTTTGGCTCTAACACTATAATTCTTCCTTGCCAGTCTCTTACGATATAATCCCCGATTTTTGCATTTGGTATAAAACGATCAAAAAAATGTATGAATTTTTTTGTCGGTATATCCGCAGTGCCAGGGTAAGTAGCCAGCCCCATATTTATCATGCCCGTAAGGTCTTGTATCTCTTGATAATTGTCGCCATTGAATTGAGCTATTTTAATCGGCACCATAATTTCACGTATCATTTTTTATGCCCCCATTTGCCGTTTCCCAGGCCATCATCACGCACATTTTATTTCGTCAAACACATCAACGCTAAATCCTTCCAATTCTATCTTATGATCTGCCAGCCAAGCATTAACTTTTTCTGCCCGGTCAACAGTAAATGTTTTGATATTCTTTCGCAACTTATCAATAAATCTTGCCAATCTGATCCGTGAAAATCCTTCTTGTAACCGCAACGCTTCAATCCACATTATCTCCATTTGCTCAAATGATCGCTCTTTTTCTCTGTCAATCAGATCATTAGCCATTCCGGTTGCCGTTATCTCTCCGCCTTTTAATCCGTCAACATTCCTGCGCCGGTATTCCCAACACGTTTCCTGTTGAATATTCAACAAAATTTCAAATGGACGCACATATCCCAACCGGATACACTCGCTTATATTTGACATACGGCCACATAACCGGCAACATTTCTTTGCCGAATAGCCAAATATATCCCGCAAGACTTCTAACACGCACGTATTAACTATCGCTACGCACTGCCGGTATATTTGATTTTTTCTTACGTCCAAGGCAGCATTTGCTACCCTGGACCTTGTCAGCAACTCTTTTGTGTATTTTTTCGCTTTGTTCAGCTTCGGTACCGTTTCTTTGCGTTTCAATTTTCGTAAACTACTCATAGCATTACTCCTAATCAAAACAGAATATCATCAACAATTCCAGGCTGCCCGGCAAACTGTTCGCCTGTTGCCTGCTCGCTCTGCTGCTTTGGCTCCAGAAATTCGATCTCATTAACAATAATATCTGTTGTATATCTTCTGGAGCCGTCTTGTGCTTCATAACTGCCGGTTTGAATACGCCCTTCAACGCTTATCTTTTTCCCTTTGCTCAAATAATTTCCGATTGTTTCGGCAAGCTTATCCCATGCGATGCAAGAGATAAAATCTGCCTGTCTTTCCTGCTCTTTTGAAAACCGCCTGTCAACTGCCAATATAAATCTTGCAACTGCTTTTCCGCTCTGTGTGTACTTTACCTCTGGATCTTTTGTTAATCTTCCAATCAATACAACCTTATTCATGCTCAATCTCTCCTTTTTAATAATTTATTTTAAAGAATTTATCCACTCACGATATAATTCAAACCAGTCAGTGGCCCGCATTGTTACAAGCCAACCGCAATAATCTTTTTTGTGTGCTACGATCGGAATATTTCCTTTTTGCTCTGCTTCGCTGTCTCTCACGCTTTGGTCCATTGCATCTTGCAGATTTAAATGTTTGGTAAACTTTACCTCTACATGAATACCCTTCAAGCCTTCAACGTCTCCGGCCTGCCCCGTTTTCCCGCAAAATTGCGCTGTCCTATGTACGTTGCTGAATCCGTTATCTCGGCACAAATGGCAAAATGCTCTTTCTCCTGCTGCGCCTTTAGCTTTGCTGTTAATCAAATTATCCCTGCTTTCTTCTTCCACTTGGAACACACCGAAACAGAACACGTTGAACCAATATAGGCGTTAATATCGCTCCATGTCATGCCGTTTTCATGCAATAAATAAGCTATCTTTCCGTTGTCGCCTTTGTTGTAATATGGCGAAACACCGTTTAATCGTTTCCATGCCAATTCCGGGCAACAGCCTGTTATCGCTGATATCGCGAACGCGCACCAATTATCGGCATGGAGTATCTCGAACGCAGAAAACCTCATTCGCTCACCGCTTTCATTTTTTGTTTTGACATCGCCATTTGGTATTCAGCGTATGATCCGTATCCGGCTTTCCTTATCTCAGCAAGTTTCTGTTGCAGTTTTGATTTTTTCTCCGGCTTATAATGGTGCTTTACCTCTCTGACAATGCCCTTTTCTTTTTCCTCTTTCAGCTTTTCGCGGTATTTCTTCTGGTATTGGCGCATATATTCAACACGATCATGTCGGTATCGCCACACATCAAAGCATTTCACGCAGCAGAACTCATGCCTTGATGTTTCTTTAACAAAAATCTTTCCGCATTGTTTGCATATTCCCGTATCTTTTGGTTTCGGTTTTGGTTTTGCCTTTGGATCCTTTTTTAATTCGTAATATCGTTCTCTGTTTCTTCTCTTTTCGGCTTCTTTGCAGCACCAATGATTGCAATATATCTGCACGTTGTTTTTGGGAGTAAATTCTTTACCGCAAATCTGACATATCATTTTGCCACCTCGACAATCCGCTTTATCACATAATCAGCACAAGGTTGAGCCATGCCGTTCCCAATCATCTTATATCTGGCAGAATCACTCATCTTGACGATGTTTCCATCTTCGTCAATACCCTCTGCCGTGTAGTTGTCCGGCAAACCCTGTAGCCTTTCGCACTCTATAGGTGTCAATCTTCGTACTCGTCCTTGCATATCTTCCTCCATAATCATCGGGACATTCCCCCCCCAGTCCCCATAGCACTTGTTAACGTCTGAAATACATTATCTTCTCTAATCTTTACTCGGCTGTCGTTTGGGTGGTTTTCTATGAT
>JAZUEE010000143.1:0-2626 GCA_045639985.1 Bacteroidales bacterium | reverse complement strand
ATGATTCTGTGGAAAAGAACACCGTCGTAATAGTTTTCTTTTACCAATTTGATGAAATTGTCGCGGTGTTGCGGCGTTTCGTTGTACAAGGCAATTTGAATGTTGCCCATACTGGTTTCAATGAGTACTTCTGTCATTTTTTCTTTTGTTACTTCTGATGCGGCTTCCGTCATGGCTTTTGTTTTCTTCTTCGACTTTTTGTCCTTTTGTGCGGAACACGCATTTAATGTGATGATACTTAATAAAATAGATAAACAAATTATTCTCTTCATATTACGTTAGTTTTGTTTGCAAAAATAGTAAAATAATGGAATTCAACGTCTGCGTAGGGCTTCCCGAATCTGTTTCCAACGCCAGTCTTTGCCTACTATGATGAGCATCACGCCTCCGAGAACCAACAGGATGCCCCAGGCCAGGCGGGAGGAGAATTGCTCGTGGAATACCAATACCCCAATCAGTACGGCAGTGAGGGGCTCCAACGCGCCCATGATGGCTGCCGGCGTGGACCCAACATTCCGTATCGAAACGGTTAACAGTATGAGCGCCATGAAGGTTGGCATGATGGCCAACAATATGGCAAAACCCCACGCACGTGCCGATGGCAACAGCTGTAGGTGCGTATCTGGACTGAAAAAGGAGTGCGCTATGATGCCTACCAAACAGAATATCAGTACGTAAAAGTTCATCTTGAACGGCGACATCTTAATCTTCGTCTGGTTGATGATAACGATGTAAACAGCATACGTTAAGGAAGATAGCATAACCAATAGCACACCGGTGGTGTTTAAGGTCGCACCGTCGCCCGTCTTGTTCAGTAGGGCAATGCCTAAGAAGGCTAATGCAATGGACAGCAGGGTTGCCAGGGTGAGCTTTTCGCGGAAAAACAGACTCATGATGAGGGCCACCATCAACGGATATACGAAGAGTAGGGTGGAGGCAATGCCGGCATCCATGTAGTGAAAACTGGAGTACAACGACATGGAGGAAGCCGCAAAGAGCAAGCCTAAGGAGATTAAAATAACGAGTTCCCGTTTTGTGACGCGAAAGTGCTCTTTGCGAAAGAGCATCAAGATGCCAACCAAGATGGCGGCAAGGGAAAAGCGGTGACCAAGAACGGTGTGCGTGTTGACACCCTCCTGATAGAGAAACAACGCCCCCAACGGGTTGGTGCCGTAGCAAATGGCCGCTACGATACCGCTTAATATGCCAATAAAACGATTATTTTTTTCCATATTCTCCCATGCTGTTATAAAATCATTTTTACCACTTCAAGCGTTGTTCTTTTACTTTATTCTATCCGACTTAAATCCAACTCTTTGAACATTACTTTCACTCTACAGAATTCCTTTTCCTCATTGGAAATGAGAAACTCTAATGTATTATCGCCCTCTTTTTTGTAATAAACATGAATTTCTTCATCTTCTTTTGCCTCTGCGATGTGGTGTACTTCAAATCCTACAGGCTGATGGGTTATCCAGAAATCTGAGGAGAAGCAATTGTATATGTATTTTACATACATCACGTTGTTGACGTGGTTGCTGTAGTCGATGTCAGAAGACACAATATGAGCGTTGAGGATAAGGTTCGCATCGCAGAATGTGGCTTTCAGAGGTTCGTAATCCTCCTGGAAAACAGCCGTTTCGGTCTCGGCATCAGAAGGAAAAGAGATGGTTTCTATCTTGCGTATCCGGTGTGTGGTTAGGTCAAGTGGACAGAATTCCTGCCGGATGGCAATGATCATTTGCCCGCAATCGTCGGTAATGCGTGTTTCAACGGTAACACGCAGCGGTGTTCGTTGAACCAGATGACTGCTCATACGGATGGGCGCATTCCAAATCGTGTTTTTGTATATCCTAAAACGTGAACGCGTGATTACCCACAGCGCATTGTCTTTTACCCGTAGCGTCAGGTTGTCGGTGCCCATTATGTTGAAATAGCTGGTGGTCATATCTTGCGCCAATTGCATGGAGCCTATGATTCCAGGATTCCCAGAACGGTCTATTTCAGAATAACTTAGATTTTTATTGACGTTGTAAGTGTAGATCATTTTTCTTTAAAAAAAATGTAATACGATTTTTTCAAGCCATTGCTGATCCACTTCGTCGAAGGTGTTAAAGTGCTCGCTGTCAATGTCTAATACGGCTATAACATCCTTGCCGTGGAAGACGGGAACGACGATTTCACTGTTGGAGGCACTGCTGCAGGCAATGTGTCCTGGGAATTGATGTACGTCGGGAACGACTAAAGTGCGTTGCTCTTTCCAAGCCCCACCGCACACGCCACGCCCGTAGGCAATGTGCATGCACGCAATGGGCCCCTGAAAGGGTCCGAGTATCAGTTCGTTGCCGCTAACGCGATAAAAGCCGGTCCACCAGAAGTGAAACGTTTCGTGCAACAAGGCGGCTACGTTGGCCATCTTGGCAATGAGGTCGGTTTCGCCTTCCAACAAGCCTGCAATTTGCTTGTAGACTTGTTCGTATGTTTTGTCTTTGGATTCCATTCTTGGTTATTTCTTCACGATTTTCTTGGTAACAATACCGGAGGAAGTGGTTACTCTTAACCAATATACTCCGGAAGGTAAAGTGTTGATGTTGATGCTGTTCTGACTACCCGACAAGGTGCATAT
>JAZUEE010000142.1:0-2564 GCA_045639985.1 Bacteroidales bacterium | reverse complement strand
GCCGTATTTATGGAAGCCTTCTTCTTCGGAGGCGAAATGGAGAGGAATATATCTCACCGGCACGTCATTTACCATAGCTATCAATAAAACACCCGTATCGGCGCGCAGAGGAGCGGCACCATAATAACCCACTTCGAAGATTGTTGTGTCGGCACTTTTCCATACCACTCGATCCAAACAAACCGTAAAGGCCGATTTTATCTTATCTACTGTTTCAAAATCTGCTGAAGAGGTGGCATACAATTTCACCGGTGCCGCTGCGGCAAAAGCGATCTCATCATTGGGAGAGGTCTTGATTTGAGGATAACGGCCTTCATAGAAATCGTAGTGGTTGGTTGAAAAGCTGTATTCCGCATTGGGATCATCCACCTTAATACCCGTATTCAATGCTTCCAAAGTCAATTTACCAGCCACTTTGCTTTCCTCGTCAGACGAAGTGCCGCCCACACCATGCAAGCCGGTCCACATCTGCTTGTCATAGAAGTTATTCTTAAGAGTCAGGCCTCCGCCATCAATTTCTCCCGCGAAGGCACCTATTTGAGAAGACGATCCTCCCATCAGTGAAGTAAAGGTTCCCACGCTCAGGTTGGCCGCCTTCGTAGAAGTATAGCTTGGCTGAGCGGAATACAAACGACCAATGATACCACCTGCCTTTTGCGAAGCCATCAAACGACCCGCGAAGATGTTGAAGGAACAAACCGCATACTGGGTAAGGCAGCCGGCGATACCGCCGGAATACACTCCCGTGGAAGTAATGTCAGCCGTACACGTGTTTTCAACGACACGAATTTGATTGTAGGCGTTACCCACGACGCCGCCGACATAATCATTACCGCTAATGGTACCGCTGACCGTGTTGGTACTCAAACTGACGTTCAAATAACCTGCGCCCAAGATGCCGCCGACATAGTTTCGCCCCTGGATATTGGCTGCCATCAGGTTCAGGTTGTTGATATTGGCACCATTTGAGGCATAACCAAAGAGACCCACCGTGTCCTTTTCGGGCAGGTCAACCTTCAAATTCAGAATGGTGTATCTATCACCGTCAAAATAGCCATTGAACGGATGACTTCCTGTTCCGATAGGCGTAAAATTGGCCACGCCCGACATATCAATATCCGCGGTCAACACAAAATAGGTTTCCGAAGACACATGCCCCGCATTTACCTCCTCCGAAAATTCCATAAGGTCCGTCGGCGTAGAAAGCCGATAAGGTTCATCGGACGTACCACTACCCCCACTAAAGGTAGGTGTTTCGGACACGGAATTTGATGGAGTTGGCGTTGAAGTCTGCTTAGACGGTGCCTGAGTGATGTTGGTCGTTTTTTTACCCGTAGGGTTCATGCCCATACCATAAGCATTACGAGCGATTGCAGTTTGGGCTACACCAAACATCAACACAGCCCAGAAGGCTGCGTACAACATTTTTTTCATAAAAAATTGGTTTAGTAGGTTCGTTTTTTTTCCGATTCGCCGAAGAAGTTCTAAAGAGTAATGCGAGTGCGAATCGTGTAGTTTAAAGAGTGCAGAGAAAAGATAAAAAGACAGGGAAAGGTGGTTCAGGTCTTTCCCTGTCTTGAAATTATAAGGTATTAGTTACTTTCTGTAACCGTACTTGCTTCTTGTCTGCCTTTTACCCAATAGACGATTTTGATTCTATCGCCCACCATGTGGTAGTAGCCTTCGTTCTTATTTCCATTATACATCAATCTCATCATCTTCTGAGAAGAGCCGCCAGAAACTGGGACATTAACCATTGTATAAACGATGACGCTGTCTTCGTTATCTCCAACATACACGCCATTGATGTAGAGTTGGATGAGGTGGTTCGTGGAATCCACGTAATCATAACCCGTCGGGATAGGCAATGTCATACCGGTATCGGAGCTGAAGGCGATGCTATCGGCTTTAACAAACACCTTGGTGAAGGACGTTTGTTTTTCTTTGAGTACAAATTTAACGTCGTTAGCGGTATCAGCAGCGAACTTAACGGTATCGCCGTTGAGAATCATCGTGAGTCTGCCGTTGTTGACGGTAGGGATAGTCGGAGTGTCGCTCAAATCGTTGTAGCTGCCGGAAGTGGCCACGGCGGCGAGACCAGATGTCGGAGTATATTTGCTCAGCGTGTCGTTGAGTTTCGTGTTGGAAACGTAGTTGTGTTCCACGCTGTCCTTCAACGCCTTCACATCTTTGTTGGCATCCGTAATCAGATCGCGGAGTACGTTGGCCGTATCTTTGATTTCGTTGCGGATGTGCGCAGAGCTGTCTGCGATGGCTTTGATGTTCAGCTTCACGCTGTCGCTCAGGTTCTTGATGCGACCGGCAAACAGGGTGCTGTCGGAATGAATCTTGTCTGCGTTCGTCTGGATGCTGTCGCGCATCGTCTTGATGTCATCGCAAGCCATCACCTTGGTGCACAATTCGCTATCCTTCACATAGTTCTTGGATATGCTGTCGCGCAATGCGCTGATGCTGTCGCGTACGTCTTTGATCGTATCGCCAAACATCGTCTTCGTCACGTAGTTTTTCAAGGAATCGCCCAGTTCGCGGGCGCTGATCAGACT
>JAZUEE010000141.1:0-2149 GCA_045639985.1 Bacteroidales bacterium | reverse complement strand
TCGGTGAGCGGACGGTTGATGCGCAGGGGATTGCCGATGCGAACCAATCGCACGCCCCTACGGATGAGCTGCTCGCTTATCCAGTCGATGGCGGCGTTGCTGGGGGCACAGACTAACACCTGCGGCTCGCGACGGGTGGTTTCCACGATGGCTTCTACCAAGGTGGTGGTTTTGCCTGTTCCTGGTGGGCCGTGCACAATGGCGACTTCACGCGCTTCCATGATTTTCTGTACTGCGTTGTGCTGGCTTTCGTTCAAATGCTCGAATGTCACTTTGGGAAGTTCGCGGAATTGCGGCTCCACGGATCCGATGAGTGCCTCGCGCAAATGAACCATCTTCTCGCTTTCCAAATCCTTGACTTTCTCCAATGATTCCAACATCACTTGATAGGTCGTTTCGTCAAATCCGATGCGTACGCCCAACTCGTGTTTCTCTGACATGTCTTTGAGTAGAGTAGGGAAGGATGGATCGGGGACCGATACCTGTAGAGATTTGTTTTGCATCCGTTGGATAATGCAGACGGAAGGTATGGTCTTTATGTTGTTCGACTGCTCAGAAACACGATAGAAGAAAGTCACGGTTTTGCCCGGCTCAAATTCACAATCCTGACTTAGTGCATAGCCACCCGTATAGTCAATCTCTACGACCAACTGATTAAGTGCGTTGTAGAAACTGTTGCCTACGTGGATGGGAAACCAGCAGTTGCTGTTGTTATAACTATGCTGTAACGAAGATTGGAAGGAATTTTCCAACGACTTCCGGTCGTATGCTTGTTCCAACTTTATTAGTTGGATTTGTTTTGATATAGAGTCGGTGGATTTCATCAAGGTGTGGCTACATCTTGATTTTCTTGAACATCCTGTCCCAACGGATTTTTCCTTTGTCGCCCCAACCTTTGAATTTGTCTAAAGAGAGCCAAACAAAGGAGGCCTTGCCTACAATATGATCTTCTGGAACAAAGCCCCAGAATCGAGAGTCGGCGGAGTTGTGGCGGTTGTCTCCCATCATAAAGTAGTAGTTCATCTTGAATGTGTAAGAGGATGCGACTTTATCGTTGATGAATATCTTACCGTCTTTAACCTCTAATTTGTTATTCTCATATTGTCGAATGATTTGTTCGTATAGCACGATGTTTTTCGTGTTCAATTGGACGGTCATTCCTTTTTTAGGCACCACAATCGGTCCGAAATTGTCTTTGTTCCAATTATATTCTGGAGAATGCGGGAAAATAGACGGATCGTATTCACCGGCTTTGTCTTCAAGAACTTGCACTATAAAGCCCATCTTGCGGATTTTGCCGCATTGTTCGGCATTCAGACGATAGATGGAATTGTATTGGTCGTAGCGTTGAACGTCTTCTTCATTGATGTTTAGCGCTTTACGTTGCTTTACGGAAAGTTGCAATCCGGCAGGATTGGATACTAAATAGGAATACTGGATTCTTTTCGGATTGGTGACGGCTTTACCGTTGATATAGACTTGTTTATTGATGATTTTCAGTTCGTCACCCGATACGGCAATACAGCGTTTTACGTAGTTTTCACGTTTGTCAACGGGGCGAGCCACAACGGTGTATTCTTTCCGAACGGCGTCGCGTCCTTTGCCCGGGTAGTAGTTCCCTCCGTATTTCTGTTGGTACATGGCGATGGTCTCGGGTGCATAGCGATAGATCACATTTTGCTTCTCGGCTTGCGAAGCATGGGGATTAAGCATGGCTTCGAACTCACGAACAATAGCGTAGTAACTTTCAGCTTGACGTTCCAGTGCTACGGTGTCGCCGTCTGGGTAATTGAATACGACCACATCATTGTTCTTGACGGCGTGGGATGGTTTAATACGTATATAAGGCAGTTTGATGATTTCAGTGTAGGACTTGGCCTGTTTGGTCAGAGGCAGCTTGTTGTGTACAAACGGGACGGCAATCGGGGTGTTGGGCACGCGCACACCATACGTATATTTGTTGACAGATAGGAAATCGCCCACCATTAAAGAGCTTTCCATGGAGGATGTCGGGATGGTGTATAGCTCAAACCAGCAGGCACGGATGATGTAGGCGGCTGCCACTGCAAATATCAAAGCGTCCACCCAGGAGCGAGCGCCGCTCTTCTTGGTTTCCGGAAGCTCGCCGATATATTGGTCTTTTTGTGAA
>JAZUEE010000140.1:0-3083 GCA_045639985.1 Bacteroidales bacterium | reverse complement strand
GTTTGGATGGGGATTTATATTATCCTTTGGACGGCTTTGAGGAGGGCAAATGGTTCGTTGGTTGGGATCAGGATGCTCTCTTTCACGCCAGCGGCATGTCCTGCTTGTATGTCACGGTCACTGTCGCCAATCATGTACGATTCGGACAAATCGATGTTCCAGTCGGATGTAGCCTTGAGCAGCATTCCGGGTTTTGGTTTACGACAGTCACAAACAATCTTATACTCCGGTCGTTCCTCGGGATAGCCCTTGTCGGGATGATGAGGACAATAATAGATGCCATTGAGATAGGCTTGTTCCTTACCAAGCAGTGTCTCCAATGTGGCATGAATATAGTCCAATTCTTCCAGGCTGCAAAGGTTCCTCGCAATGACAGGTTGGTTTGTTACAACCACCGCCAGATACCCCTTAGAATTAATATAACGTATGGCATCAGCAGCACCTGGCAACAACTCCATCTGCTCGGGCTTGTTCAGCAAATTCACTTCACGGTTGATAACACCATCACGATCGAGAAATATTGCCTTTCGTGGGTATTGGCGATTCAGACGAGCCACTTTCCCGCTGATCACATCGTCACAAACGGAATAGTAGCGATCCGGTGTGCCCATATCTTTTATATACTCATAAGATACATAACCATACAACCGCATTCCTGCGTCAATACATGCTGGCAGGACATGCTTCTCAATATGGCTCTTAACACCCGGTTCTATCTGCTCCAACACTTTTGGACTGAAAATGAATAACGCGGCATTCACTACATTATGACTGACGAAACCTTCGGGGTGCGGTTTGTGACAAAACCCTTTGACGCGCCCCTCACTATCCATTTCCACAATATCGGAATCGTAAGGATGGTCGTTCGGATGGACGAAGAGCGTAGCATCCGCCTGCTTTGACTTATGGAAAGCCAGCATGGCCTGCATGTCAAAGTCGGTCACTGTGTCACCGTAGAATACGAAGAAATCATCCGTCAGCTGCTCCTTCAACAAACCAAGTGCGCCCGCCGTACCAAGCGGTTTTTCCTCCTTAAAGTAGTCGATATGAACGCCCCACGGTGAACCATCACCGAAATAAGTCTCAATCTGGTCGCCCAAGTAGCCAATAATGAACAAGAACTCTGTGAAACCATAGCGTTTAGCCAATTCCACCTCGTATTCCAACACGGGTTTCCCCGCTATAGGAATCATTGCCTTGGGTATCTCGCTATTGACAGAAGCAATACGTGTACCCTGCCCTCCTGCAATAATCACAACTTTCATACTTCTTTCTCCTCCGATCCACCTTGATAGGCCTCCAACATTGCTTCAGCCCTTCCTTGACGCCGCTGATGCAGACGATACAAACGAGGGAATAAGAAACGCAGTCGCATAGACGGCTTCTGCAACGAGAAATCGATCTGTTTCAGCGTTCGATGCAAGTCCTTGCGATACTCCTTATGGCAAGTGTAGGGAAATAGCCGATAAAGGCACTGCAAGTCAAAGAACTTACGGAAGTCCTCATTGGCCGCCCGATCGGCAGCATACTTATCAATATAATATGGAATGTGCAGTTTTAGCGGAAACACATGGTCGCAGGCTCGGTTTTCAGCGTCAACGCGATAATATGCCAAAGGCTTCTCCATCGACTCATCAAAAGCACACGGATAGGCCAACATCAGTCGATACCATAAGTCGATATCCTCTCCATAAATGATACGATTATCAAAGCCGCCCACTTTTTCAAAGGCCTTCTTAGAAATCGCTGTGGCACCTGTCCAAAAAGGGCTGCCCGTCTTCCAAGGGTTCTCTACGATGCCACGGAAGCCATCCGACACACGAGGTGTTGTCGGCAAGATTTTCCCTTTTGCTGTTAATTCGCCATACGACAATCCCCATATCCCCGCCTCGGGATAGTCAGCAATGAGTTGAGCCATCCGTTCCAGATAGGTCGGTTCCCAATAATCATCCGCATCCAAGAACGCTATGTGTTCTGACCGCGCCGCCTCCACGCTCTCGTTACGCGCAGGCGTGACGCCATGGCGATTCTGCTGCATCAGCACGCGAATACGGTTATCCTCCTCTGACAGACGTTGGATAATCTCCGTGCTTCCATCAGTTGACCATCCTTCTACCACGACGACTTCAAAGTCCTGATACGTCTGCGCCTGAATGCATCGAATGGTCTTCTCTATGCTCTGCGCTTTGTTATATAAAGGGATTACAATAGATATCATTTTTTCATATGTTTCATACTGCCATTTGAAGTACCATTCAACCACCCCACATAATCAAACAACAACTCCCATCGCCAAAGTTTCAATAGTCGAGTTTTATCAAACATATACAAATTCACGTAATCGCCTTCCTTATCCTTCGGAAGATGAACAATGTAATCAATATCAGGATATGTTTTAGTGCTAAAGACAACTTTTCCTGCACAATTGATTTTCTTTAGTGACAGAATATCATCATATGTAATTTCGGTTTCTTCACCTCCGCTTGGACGATCAGACATAATAATAAAAAGGTTGTCTCTATTAACTCTATTTTTCCTTTCGTTCCATTTCTGGCGTGCATCTTCTTCCGAATGGTAATGATTAAAATGAATCAAGACATCCTTGCAATAGGCTGTTGGATAAGATTCTATTCCTTGAACAAAATGTAGTTCGGATGCCAAATAATCATCTAATTTATGAATAAATTTCAAGAAATCATGATCAGTCATCCATAAGTTAATAGTTGGCGACAAAAATTGTTTCCCTAATTTATGATATATTACACCTCCGATACAGGAATTGCAAATAATGGAAAAATCATTGTTTTTTAAACGTTTCCTATTAATAAGGCAAATTACTTTATGTATTATCTTTCGGAAAAAAGTCATTGTAAAAATAATTCTATCGATTAGAGGAGCATCCTGACAATCTTCTTCCGAATGTCACAAATGCTCGATATATTTTATAAAAGAATGGATGTTTTAACAGCCACTCCACTCGAACAACCTCATAATAATGAGGGAACACCTTATCATAGTCCTGCCGTATTCTTGCAGGTACCAAAGATTGATAAATTTCCAAACGTTCTTTGCGTTGCAAATCC
>JAZUEE010000139.1:0-4759 GCA_045639985.1 Bacteroidales bacterium | reverse complement strand
GGCACATAATTGCGATACTGGGCATCGCACGGAAGTTCTTTTTGGAGTTGAGGGAGCATGGAAACAAACTTCGTCAATTTGTTGCTTTCCTTTTCGTTTTTTACCAAAACAAATGCTTCGTAGGAGGTCTTCAGAACATTGAGTTTGTCGTCGTAGTTTTCAATCGGGCCGACAACAAAGTCAAGTTTGGTGTCTTTCATATCCATCCAAGCCATATCACTTTCAAAGTAATCATCCGTTTGGAGGGCTTTCTTACGCAGGGTAAGGTATTTTTTCATGGCCGGATTTTCGCAAATGTTGATGGCTTTATCAAGCAATGCGCAAACCTTATCGATTTTTTCTTTGTAGAACTCATGATACCATACGGATTTAAGAGAGCCGTCATTGTTGCGAACGAGCACCGTATAGTGAGAATCCTTATTCTTGTCTTGGAATGCTTCGTATTCTTCTAATGTCAAATCTTGGGGATAATAATTACAGGTGGCAGGTTTTTCGCCATAGCCGGGAATGAACGGTTTGTCATTATCCAAGCGATCCCAAGCGCCATAGTTGATGATAGCAAATTCCTTCATCCATTGGTCTTTAATCGTATCCAAAGAGGACTTCGGGCCGAAAGTCTGTTCCCAGAAAAGGTCATCCATAATCTGACCGATTTCAAAGAAAATCGGAATCAACTGTTTGTCATTCTCGCTGAGTTGAGACAAATCCGTGGTGAGGTCGAAATAAGCGTATTCTTCCACTTTCTGCTGAAGCTCGCTTTTGGTGGTTTCTTCAGGGGTTTCGGTTTTCTTGTTTTTACAAGAAGGCATCAGGAGGGCAAAGCATCCGAACGCAATAACCATAGTTGTAAGTTTTTTCATATAAATACGTATTAAAATGATGTTCACGAAAAACGGGTGGCAAAGATACTAAAAATCGCTCATGATTTATCATTCAGCGCTCATAACTTTTTTTGTATTTTTGCGCCTCCAAAAAAAACTTGTCCAATGAACAATCGGAAAATTTTAGTCATTTATACAGGCGGCACCATCGGCATGATGATGGATCCTGAAAGCCAAGCTCTTGTTCCCTTTGAATTTAAGAATATCAACCAGCAACTACCGATGTTGCATTTAGTGGAGGCGGATATAACCTTTCAGGAAATGTTGCCTTTAATTGATTCTTCCGACACCAATCCCAATTTTTGGATACGACTGGCCAACCTCATAGAAAAAGAGTACGAGCATTTTGATGGATTTGTGATTTTGCATGGAACAGACACGATGGCTTACACGGCTTCTGCGCTTAGTTTTCTTTTAGAAGACCTTTCCAAACCCGTCATTCTCACGGGCTCCCAGCTCCCCTTGGGCATGATACGTACGGACGGAAGAAGAAACATCCTCAATGCCATCGCGATTGCTGCCGAACACATTGACGGAAAACCTATTGTGCAAGAAGTATGCATCTATTTCCAAAACAACCTCTATCGTGGAAACCGCACCTATAAGGACGATGCTTCCCGATTTAATGCGTTCAGTTCTCCCAACTACCCCAAATTGGCCGAAGTAAACACTTACGTGGATTATCATCAATCCGCCCTCTATCATAGCGACCCCAAGCCCCTCAAAGTGAACCATTCGATGGATGACAATGTTGCTATCCTCAAGATATTTCCAGGCATCAAACAAAGTGTATTGGAATCTGTGTTTAACACTCCGGGACTAAGAGCGGTTGTTATGGAGACATTCGGTGTAGGCAACGCGCCCACCAGTTCGGAGTTCCTTGACATCATACGCAAAGCCATTGAGAAAGGCATTATCATTGTAAATATCACGCAATGCAAAAATGGCGGCAGCGTGGAAATGAGCCGATACCTTACCGGGAAACAGCTGGCCGAAATAGGTGTGATCAGCGGTTATGATATGACAACGGAAGCTGCCATCACCAAAATGATGTTCCTGTTGGGGCAGAATCTATCGGATTCCGAAATCAAACAGATGATGGGTGAATCACTTCGTGGCGAACTTACCCGATAAAAATCTATCTATTACCATCCATCAAATAGGCCTTGATGAAATCATCGATTTCACCATCCAATACGGCATTAACATTGGACGTTTCGCAGCCGGTACGTAAATCTTTCACCATTTTATAGGGTTGCAGCACATAACTACGAATCTGACTACCCCACTCTATTTTCTTTTTGGTGCCTTCGATTTCGGCCAACCGTTCCCGTTTCTTTTCCAATTCCAACTGATAAAGACGCGATTTGAGCATACGCATGGCCATTTCCTTATTCTGAGCTTGGAATCGTGTAACCTGGCATTCCACTACAATGCCAGATGGTGCGTGATGCAGTCGCACAGCAGTTTCCACCTTGTTCACGTTTTGGCCGCCATGACCGCCGGAACGATAGGTATCCCAGCTGATATCTGCCGGATTCACCTCAATAACAATATCATCATTAATGATAGGATATGCAAACACGGAAGCAAACGTAGTATGCCTACGATTAGCCGAATCAAAGGGGGAAAGGCGCACCAATCGATGCACTCCGATTTCGCTTTTCAGATATCCGTACGCATACGGGCCGTCCAACTCGATTGACACAGACTTCACGCCCACGACATCACCCTCTTGGCGATCCAACAGTTTTATCGAATAATTGTTGCGTTCCGCCCAACGAGTGTACATGCGCAGTAACATCTCCGCCCAATCGCAGCTCTCCGTGCCGCCAGCTCCGGAATTGATATTGATAACGACATTCAGAGAATCCTCTTCATCGCGCATCATATTGCGAAATTCCAAGGTTTCTACCGACTTCAGCAACTTCGCATAGACTTCATTTACTTCTTCCTCTTTGGCGTCACCAGACAAAAAGAAATCATTGACGATGGAAAGTTCGTCATTGATTTCCACCGCTGCCTCGTAATCATTCACCCAGGTTTTCACCGCACTGATTTCGCGCAACAATTTTTCCGCATTCTTAGGATTGTCCCAAAAACCATCCTGATGCGTTAACGATTCTTTTTCTGCTATTTCGGATTTCTTTTTATCGATGTCAAAGATACCTCCTTAGCTCACCGAGCCTGTTAGAGATTTCTTTAATATTGTCTGCCGTTGTCATATCTAATTGTTATTTACAGATTATTATAGTTTTTAAGATTGATCCAGAAGGACTATTTATCCTCTATCACGGACATTACTTCTTGGATAGTAAAGCCGCGTGTCAACATGTATCGGAAAAGTTTTGGGCGATTGCCGACATCTGCCGAATGCAGTTTTTTCCATTTCTCCACCACTTCAGCAATCATTTGAGCATAAGCATCCTCGTCCATAGAATTCATATTTTCATCGATCAAAGAGGGTGCTATATTTTTAACATATAAGGCCTGCCGGATTTTCAGTTTGCCCCACTGTTCATGGAGTTTGCTTCGAACGAACGTTTCCACGTAGCGTTGTTCATTCAAAAAATCATGTTCCTTCAATCGGCGGATAATCTCATCGCGCTGGGCTACCGAACAAGGCATGGAAGTCAGTTTTTTTCGAATATCGAATTCACATCGTTCCTGAAAGGCGCAATAGCGTTCTAATTTACTCAACAATTCAACCGGGACATCCATACTATTTCAAACAAAACTCAAAACAACCAATTACCAATTAAGCCGGTTCATTCCAAAGAATGATTTCATCCATTTTATCATTAAAATAATGAAGTTCCATCAAATGGTAACTCTGATTGGGTTTGATTTTTATATTTTTTTTATACTTAAACTTCCATTTTAAAAGAATCGATGGGAAACCTTTTTTCAAAAACGCATTAACAAAAGGATGAACCATCACGGTAACGGATTTTTCACGTTGTTTGGCGAATAGGAACTCCAACGTATTATCCAATTCGTCTTCAATCAAGATAGCAGGTTTCACCTTTCCAGAACCATGACACAGAGGGCATTGTTCCGTTGTTTCAATCATCGTTGCCTGACGAACACGTTGTCTTGTTATTTGGGTAACACAGAACTTGTTAAGCGGGAGTATGGTATGTTTGGCCTTGTCGTTCTGCATAAAAGACTCCATGGCTTTATTGAGCGTGATTTTATTTTTAGGATCATGGATATCAACAAAGTCAATGGTGATAATTCCTCCCATATCGCGCAAACGAAGTTGGCGGGCAATTTCCTGAGCGGCAATAAGATTTGTATTCAGAGCATTTTCTTCCGGGGTCTGGCTGGATTTCACGCGATTGCCGCTATTCACGTCAATAACATGCATTGCTTCCGTATGTTCGATTATCAAATAGACACCGCTTTTGACGGTCACCACCTTGCCGAAAGAGCCCTTGATTTGTTTGGCGACATTGAAATGTTCAAATATCGGTTGTTTTTCGGTATATAGTTTTACAATATTCTCTTGTTCAGGAGAATAGAGATGCACGTAATTGCAAACCTTCTTATAGGTCTCAGGAGAATCCACATATATCGCATGGAATGAATCCGTAAGGATTTCACGCAAAATGGAAGAAATGGAGTCTTCCTCCTGAGCAATACGGACAGGCGCTTTGGATGCGAACAGATTTTCCACCGCCGTATCCCATTTGTATTTCAGTTGTTCCAAGTCGGCAGAAAGTTCTTCCACTTGGCGATGTTCGGCATTTGTACGAATAATAATCCCAAAATTGCGGGGTTTGATGCCTTGTACTATGGATTTAAGACGTTTGCGTTCTTCGCCGCTTCGAATTTTTTGAGAGATGGTTACCTTGTCGCCAAAAGGAACTAAAACC
>JAZUEE010000138.1:0-2606 GCA_045639985.1 Bacteroidales bacterium | reverse complement strand
CAACTCTGGTAGTGGCAACCAGGGCATTGCGGCCACCCTTCCGGTTTGGGTATTTGCCAAAGAGCGCCTCAAAAGCGAAGAGGAACTTATCCGCGCCCTGATGCTCAGTCATCTCACCGTCATCTATATCAAACAAAGTTTCGGAAGACTATCTCCATTGTGCGGTTGCGTAGTAGCTGCCACTGGCTCCTCTTGCGGTCTCACCTACTTGATGGGCGGCACCTACGAAGAGGTTGCTTATGCCGTAAAGAATATGATTGCCAACATCTCGGGTATGGTATGCGATGGCGCAAAACCAAGCTGTTCTTTGAAGATTGGCACCGGCATCTCTACGGCAGTATTATCCTCCATGTTAGCCATCGAAGACGAAACCGTAACCTCCGTAGAAGGTATCATCGACGACGATGTGGATCAATGTGTTCAGAACCTTGCCAACCTGGGACTCAAGGGTATGGCCGCCACCGACGTCTACGTGTTAGACGTAATGACATCAAAGAAACACTAAATCAGCTGCAGCAATTCCGATGGATGGCTGATGATGTATTCTGCGTTTTCGCCTTCGAGTTCCTCACGGGTACGATAGCCCCAGAGCACACCAACAGCCTTCAGGCCTGCACGATGCGCCGTAATCATATCCACATTGGTATCTCCTAAATAGAGTGTATCCTCCTTGCTTACACCTGTTTGTTCCAAAATATCGTAAACAATCTGTGGATCTGGTTTCGTAGGAACACCCTTGCGTTGTCCAAAGACCGCACTAAAGCGAATCGTTGGGAAATACTCGGCCATCAGCGGAGCCAAGGCTTCGTGTACCTTGTTGGTGGCCACCGCCATCTTAACACCACGACGCTGCAGTTCTTCCAGCACCTCCCAAAGTCCGTCGTAAATCGTGGTCTTATCGTGCATGTGGGCTGTATAATACTCGTAAAACTCCTGGAAACAGATGTCGAACATAGGCCCCTCTTTCTCTCCTTCCGGGAGAATGCGACGGATGAGGTCATACATACCGTTGCCCACAAAATAGCAATAGGCAGGCACGGGATGAGTAGGGAATCCGTGGGATGACAACACGTGGTTAGCCGCATCGGCAAGGTCTTCCAACGTGTTCATCAAGGTACCATCAAGGTCGAAAATTACCAGCTTGATCATTTCTTAAAGTCGTTATAGTCAAAGGGTGAATCGAAGTCTTTCAAGAACGAGCCCATCAGATCCTTTTCGGAGGTCAATGGATTTTCTACCTGCCAGTTGATGTTGAGGTCAGGGTCGTCGAATCGGATGCTTCCTTCTGACTCCTTATTATAGAAATTGGAACATTTATATGCAAAGAGGGTATCATCTTCCAAAGCGGAAAAGCCGTGTGCGAAACCTGCGGGGATATAGAACTGACGGAAGTTATCGGCGGTCAGCAGCACGGAATGATACTGTCCGTAGGTAGGACTACCCTTTCGGATATCCACAGCAAAGTCGATAGCAGCGCCACGAAGAATACGGACGAGCTTAGCTTGAGCAAAGGGTGGTTTTTGGAAATGCAATCCGCGAACAACTCCTTTTTGGGAGCAGGACTGATTGTCTTGCACCCAACGTTCGCAAACGCCGGCCTCTTCCCAAGCACGTTCATTAAAACTTTCAAAAAAATAACCTCGTTCATCTTTGAATACACGAGGTTCTATGATAATCAATCCATTGATGGATGTTTTCTCTATTTTCATTCTCAAAAAATTAATCTTCTGATTCTGAGGCAATAAAACGCTGATACTCTGCCAAGAACCGCGTCTTATTGACAAAACCGACATATTTTCTATCCTTAGTTATGACAGGCATATTAAAATTACCCGTCTTATTGAATTTTTCCAATGCCACGGTTGCCGTATCCTCATCATAGAGAAACGTATCAGGCATCATAATCAGATCATCAACGCGAACAAGATCGTAAAGTTCTTGTTTAAAGATTGTTTCCCTATGGTCGTCCATAACCAGCAAGCCTGCGAAAGTATCTTTATCATCAATAACCACAAAGATATTACGTTTACAACTGGCGATAGTTTGAACATACTCTCGGAGCGTACTATGTAAAGGAATCGTCTTAATATCGTGGTCGATGAGACGATGCCAATCCAACTTACGAAGAGCGAATTTATTTTTGTTATGGGTTTTTAGATTACCTTTTTCAGCCAACGAACGGGTATATACCGAGTAAGTTTCAAATGGGTGAACGCAGAGGTAGGAGCAGGCGGCGGTCACCATCAGAGGGATGAGCAGCGTATAGCCCGTGGAGAGTTCTGCGATAAGGAATATAGCCGTCATCGGGGCTTGCATCACACCCGTCATCACGCCCGCCATACCGGCGAGGATGAAGTTCACGTACGGCACGTTCACACCCGTGATATGGTTGGCAATAGCGGCCACCAAGAAACCGGCGTAAGCACCTATGAAAAGCGTTGGGGCAAACACACCACCGATACCGCCAGCCGCCGTAGTGAACGTTGTGGCAAACACCTTGAGCATGATAATGCCAGCAATGCCCAACAGGAAAAGATATTCATTGCCACAGAGGATGTCCAACGGTGAACCCTTGAAAAATCCAGGATTCTGCAAACCGTTATGGA
>JAZUEE010000137.1:0-2887 GCA_045639985.1 Bacteroidales bacterium | reverse complement strand
GATTGGTTTCCATATAGAAGTTCTCGTCCGCCCACGCGCACGCTCGTAAATGTGCTTCCATCCCTGCCGCGGTCCTTCGGGGCAAGTTGCGTCTATGGGGGGCGACTTGTATACAGTGCAATCCGGCCTGCACTTCCGTCGCCGCCATTTTTCCGCCCGACAGCGCATCGTCATTCCGTAGCATAGCGGAGGAATCTAATATTTTTTCTCCCACTGAAAAGTGTGTATAACCTTCTCAAAGTCCGCCTTCCAAAGGTGTGCCTCTGACTCCCGATAGGAAATCGTCACCTTAGCCATTTCCTTGTAATTGAACAGAATATACAGTTGACACACAACAGGACCTGCACCATTATATCCTGTTCGTTTGTACTTGATTTGCACGGCTTTAACACCGTTAACCGTCACCCATTGAATATCAACAGGTCCTATAAACGACGCGCCCTGCCCCAACTCATTGCGAGCAATATCCAGAAACGCCTGTCGGTCCTCCCCTACCAGAGGCTCCGTTTCATTACAACGCAGACAATCGCCCGGAGACACAGAAAAATGCTGACATATAATACGGCAGTATTTATGAAGGGCACTCGCTTCATTATTTGACAATCCTTTCTGCTGAAAAACCACCGCGTCATTGTTCACGACACCGATGCTGTTCAGCATTTTCGTATAGGCATCAAAATCTTGGCGCAATTCAACCGTTGTCGGCACCGATATGTTGAAAGCATCTTCTACTGAGTAAGTACGCCAATTTTCAGGAATAGTCACTGTATCCGTGTTATTCACGCTGGCGGCATTTTCAATTTCATTGCTAAAGTTAGCAACATCTGAAAGTGACTCATTGACCGAGTTTCCCACACACAGCGACACGATCAGTCCGAGGATAAGGAAAATGAGCAGTATGACCAGCCACTTTTTCAGTTCCTCCCACGCGCCTTGGGCGGCCGCCTTTCCGTTCTTCTTCAACGAATCCAGAAACTCACGCATATAGTCGGAGGCCTCCTGACGGGCACTTGCCATATCTTGCCGCACGTACTGGTCGTGGACCTGATAATCTGACGACGCCGTGCGCTGGGCGTGCGCGGCCTGATAGAGGCGGTATTCCGCATCATAGCGTGCTTTCCGTTCGGGATTGCCCAACACGTAGTAGGCCTCCACCACTTCCTGCATCTCGGAGGTGGTGTCGCGTCCCGGATTGCGGTCGGGATGCCAGCGCATGGCCTGCTGGCGATAGGCCGTCTTGATTTCATCGGCTGAAGAAGGGTACGCGATATTCAGAACCCGGTAGTAGTCTTTGAACATAGCTTAGTTCTTTGCGGGGTGATTATCATCGTTGTCTTTCGGTTTCTTCCAAATCGCACGCAGCGCGGCAATAAACACGAACGTCACGACAATGCCCAAGATGCCAGGCGTGCTGTGACCAGCACTATCTCTCAGAGAACCAACCAACGCCGTTAAAAAGACAAAGGCGATGACAATGACAACCGTGACAATGATTTTTGTAGATTTCTCCATAAGTAGATGATTTTAATTGGTTAATGATTGAATTAAAGAGGCGGCAAAAATACCGCATCATCCGCTATGCGGAAAAGTTTTGCAAGGCTTGCAGAAGAAATCAGTAACCTACGGGCTATGCGACATGGGACCGCGGCAGCGATTGGAACCCATTTACTTGCGTGCGGGCGGGAGGACGTAGGCTTTTATATGGAAGCAAATCTTTGCAAATCGGAAGCAAATTTGTGCCTGGCGGCGCGTGGTGGGTGGGCAGCAAGTTAGGGTGGAAAGCGCGACGGCACCGCGTCAGGAAGTGCGTGGGCAGTGCCGGGCCGCCCAAATCTATAAAATCAAAATAACTCGGGGCAACAAGTATATAGCTGCCTAAATTAAAGAACAGAATTCTTAGTTATTCAACTCGAACAAAATAAAAAACACACATAATCAAATGTTTTAGGAAGCAAATATTACACGTTTTCAAAACATTTCAACCTTGTTTTAGACGCCAAAGCATCCTATCGGCACCACAAAAACATCGTCGTTACGGCGGAAAGGGTAATCTCCAACTCCGGTTAGCACCATCATAAACGATGGTGCTTTCATACGGCCGGTATCAATCTTTTCCGCTAAAGCTTTCAAGGTTTTAGCACCTTCTTCAACTAAGGTGTTTCCGCCAAGTTTTATTTCCACCAGCCCATAACTCCCATCTCGTAAATGTATTACGGCATCGCATTCCAATCCATTCTTATCTCTATAATGATAGACATTACCATTTAATGCATTGGCATAAACTCTTAAATCTCTTACTGCCAATGTTTCAAACAATAGTCCCATCGTGTTCAAGTCGTTGGTGAGGTCGGCAGGACTGATGCCTAAAGCGGTAGCTGCGATTGACGGATCGTTAAAATATCGGGTATCTGATGTGCGAATAGCAGTCTTGGAACGTAAGTTTGGATTCCAGGCCGCCATATCATCCACTACGAAAATACTTTTCAAGGCATTCATATATTGCGCGAAGCTGCTCTCACCTAAAGTGTGTTCGTCATTCATTGACATATCTTTGCGAATGGTTTCCAAAGAGACTTGTCCTCCTTGATGTCTGGCCAGCGATCGCATAAGACGACGGGCCAATTCAGAGTTGCGCATCACTCCATCCACGCGGGAAATATCAGATTCAACGACCGCAGTATAATAATCGTAGGCCAAATCTAAGGCATCTTCTTCTGACTTGTCAATAGTGTTTGGCCATCCTCCGCGGCAGATTACAAAAGCAAGTTTGTCGAGGTTGATGCTTGACATACCGGAAGGTTGTTCATCGTGCTTTTCAAAAAGCCATTGGAGACTCACATCTCCTGAAGAGTCTCCAGATTCCAGAAGAGACATTGTCCGCATCGTA
>JAZUEE010000136.1:0-4255 GCA_045639985.1 Bacteroidales bacterium | reverse complement strand
GCGATTTTACCTTCCAAAATCTTGTAGAGTTTGGAAACTGCCACATCATGCAATTTATCGAATTCGACTTGATATTTGTCTTCGATTTCCTTAACAATATCCTTATCCTTGGCTTTAGATTTTCTATCTTTAACCAGACGGGACAACGATTTGGCACCGATAACAACACCCTTCATGGATGGGGGTGCTTTAAGGGAGGCATCCTTCACGTCGCCAGCTTTATCTCCAAAGATTGCACGGAGCAATTTCTCTTCCGGAGTCGGATAAGATTCGCCCTTTGGCGTGATTTTACCGATGAGAATGTCTCCTTCGTTCACCTCGGCACCTACGCGGATCAAACCATCTTCGTTCAAATCCTTGGTGGCTTCATTGGAAACGTTGGGGATATCGTTGGTCAGCTCTTCAATACCGCGTTTGGTATCGCGAACTTCCAAGGTAAAGGACTCTATATGAATAGAAGTATATAAATCATCAGTAACGGCTTTTTCAGAAATAACGACAGCATCCTCGAAGTTGTATCCCTTCCAAGGCATGAAGGCGACCATCAAGTTACGGCCAAGGGCAAGTTCGCCATTTTCGGTAGCATAACCTTCTGTGAGGACATCGCCTTTCTTCACCTTTTGGCCTTTAACCACGATGGGGCGCATGTTGATACAGGAGTTCTGGTTCGTTCTTCTGAATTTGAGCAGTTGATAATTCTTGACGTTCGTGTCAAAACTTACCAAAGCTTCCGTTTCCGTACGTTCGTATTCAATTTCAATATGGGTAGCATCCACTGTCTTCACCACGCCGGTGCCTTCAGCCACGAGAACCACGCGGGAATCCACAGCCACTTGGTGTTCAAGGCCGGTTCCGACGATAGGAGCTTCAGGGCGCAACAAAGGCACGGCCTGACGCATCATGTTAGAACCCATCAACGCACGGTTAGCATCATCGTTTTCAAGGAATGGGATCAAGGAAGCAGCAATAGATGCAATCTGGTTAGGTGCGATATCTATCAAGTCAATTTCCTCACGAGGAAGGATTGGGTAATCGGCCAAACGGCGAGCTTTAACTTTCTCACCGAGCAGGCCATTTTCATCCATCGGGGTGTTGGCTTGGGCAATACGCATATTATCCTCTTCTTCGGCTGTCAGGAAGACAGGGGCCTCATCGAATTGAACTTGGCCGTTGACCACTCTACGATACGGAGTAGCGATAAAGCCGAGGTTGTTGATTTTTGCGAACACGCACAAAGAGGAGATCAAACCGATGTTCGGGCCTTCCGGAGTTTCGATGGTACATAGACGACCATAGTGCGTATAGTGCACGTCACGGACTTCGAAACCGGCACGTTCACGGGACAAACCTCCAGGTCCGAGAGCTGATATTCTACGCTTGTGCGTAATCTCGGACAGCGGGTTAGTCTGATCCATGAATTGGGAAAGTTGGTTGGTACCGAAGAAAGAGTTCACCACAGAGGAAAGCGTCTTGGCATTTATCAAATCCACTGGTGCGAACAATTCGTGGTCACGGACATTCATCTTCTCACGGATGGTGCGTGCCATACGGTTCAAGCCCAAACTGAACTGGTTATATAATTGTTCTCCGACAGTACGTACACGACGGTTGCTCAAGTGGTCGATATCATCCACTTCCGTTTTGGAATTGATCAATTCGATCAAGTAGCGGATAATGGAAATAATATCTTCATTGGTCAACACGCCGGTTTCCATCGGGATATTAAGATTCAATTTCTTATTGATACGGTAACGTCCCACTTCGCCGAGGTCGTAGCGTTTATCAGAGAAGAAGAGCTTCTCTAAGGTAGCGCGTGCGGTTTCCTCGTCGGGAGCAGCCGTACTCTTCAATTGCAAATAGATATACTCGATAGCTTCTTTGCCAGAGTGGGTGGCATCTTTCTGCAATGTATTGAAAATCACGGAGTAGTCAATCTGTTTATCATCGCTCTTATGGAAGAGGACCGTTTTGATATTGGCATCCGTAATCATATTGATATGCTGTTTCTCAAAAACAGTCTCACGGTCAATAATGACTTCCGTACGCTCAATATTCACCACTTCACCAGTCTCATTATCGACGAAATCTTCGTATTTTGTCTTTGTGACAGCGGCGGCGAATTTTTCTCCGAGATATTTTTTCAAATTGGCTTTGGTTGCCTTCACTTCGTGAGCGATGTCGAAAATGCTCAAAATATCCTTATCGGTTTCATAACCGATAGCACGAAGAAGGGTTGTGACAGGCAATTTCTTTTTTCTATCGATATACGCGTACATGACGTTGTTGATATCGGTAGTAAATTCCATCCAAGATCCTTTGAACGGGATGATACGGGCGGAATAAAGTGGTGTTCCGTTTGTATGATAGGAGAAACCGAAGAAGACGCCGGGGGAACGGTGAAGTTGGGAAACGACAACGCGTTCAGCTCCGTTGATGATAAACGTACCACTGGGGGTCATATATGGGATCATACCCATATAGACTTCTTGAATAACGGTTTCAAAATCCTCATGTTCGACATCATTACAGGAAAGCTTGAGTTTTGCTTTCAAGGGAACATTATATGTCAAACCTCTTTCAAGGCATTCGTCCATGGAATAACGCGGAGCGTCGATATAATAATCAAGGAACTCGAGGACGAAGCTGCCTCTTGCATCAGTAATAGGAAAGTTTTCGGCGAACGCGCGATAAAGGCCTTCATTGTGGCGGCATTCGGCATCGGTGTCAATTTGAAAGAATTCCTGGAAAGACTTCAGTTGGATATCCAAAAAATCAGGATAGGGAACGGGTCTTGTTGATGCAAAGCTTATTCTTTTAGTATTATTGGTTGCCAAGGCGATTAATTTTTTATGAAAAAAATACTGATTAAAAAGGAATACCAATCAGTGGGTATTTAATACAACAATAAGTACAATACTTCCACCGTAGTGGAAGTGTTGTACTATTGATAGGGGTTGGGGAAAAATTATTTAATTTCCACTTCAGCGCCGGCTTCTTCGAGGGATTTCTTAAGAGATTCAGCTTCTTCTTTAGAAACACCTTCTTTAACTGCCTTAGGAGCGCCATCAACTAATTCCTTAGCTTCTTTAAGGCCGAGGCTTGTGAGTTCCTTCACGAGTTTAACAACTTGAAGTTTTTGAGCGCCAGCGGCTTTCAAAATAACATCGAATTCGGTTTTTTCTTCAGCTGCGGCTGCGCCACCTGCTGCAGGACCTGCTGCTACTGCTACTGCTGCGGCTGCGGGTTCAATACCATATTCGTCTTTCAAAATTTGAGCTAATTCGTTAACTTCTTTAACGGTCAAATTAACTAATTGTTCTGCAAATGCTTTTAAATCTGCCATAATTTTATTTTTTTAAAAGGTTTTACTAAATTTGTTTTTTTACTAATTTCGATTTACTCGGCTCTTTCGGATAATGTTTTAACAATACCAGCCAATTTGCCACCGCCAGATTGCAATGCGGAAACCACATTTTTGGCAGGAGATTGCAGTAAGGTGATGATATCGCCAATCAATTCCTCGCGAGACTTGATGCTGCAGAGAGCTTCCAATTGATCGTCTCCGATGTATGCGGTTTCTTCAATGAAAGCAGCTTTGATAATAGGTTTCGCATTTTTAGCGCGGAATTCCTTTATCAGCTTAGCGGGAACATTGCCCGTGTTGCATAACATGATAGAAGTTGCACCATTGAGGGTCGGATAAAGTTCGGAATAATCTGCTTCGCACTGTTCCATTGCGCGTTTGAGAAGGGTGTTTTTAACCACTTTCAACTTGACATCGCGCTTGTTGCACAATCTGCGCAACTGGTTGACTGTACTAACTGTGAAACCGGAAATATCGGTTACATATACATGTGAATAGTTAGTCAAGTCTTGTGCTATTTCTTCAATAATTTGACTTTTTTGTTCTTTTTTCATACTAACTAAACTTAAGATTATAATGTAACGGATTTAGGATCCACTTGTACACCGGGGCTCATTGTTGTGGAAAGATAAATACTCTTGATGTAGGTACCTTTTGCGGATGTCGGTTTGAGTTTGATGATGGTACTCATCATTTCACGAGCATTGTCTGTAAGTTGTTCTGCCGTAAAGCGGTTTTTTCCGATGGAGGTATGGATGATACCATATTTGTCCACTTTGAAATCGATTTTACCGGCTTTGACTTCGCTGACAGCTTTTCCGATTTCCATTGTCACGGTACCGGATTTAGGGTTAGGCATCAAACCACGGGGGCCGAGGATACGACCAAGGG
>JAZUEE010000135.1:0-23279 GCA_045639985.1 Bacteroidales bacterium | reverse complement strand
GTCATCTTATTTTCACATTACCGCATTACCGCATTATCACATTACCGAATTAAAAAATGTTAGCCACCAACTACCACACGCATAGTTCCTATTGTGACGGGAAAGAGCCCTTGGCTGCTTTCGTGGAAAAAGCAGAAAAACTTTGTTATTCCCAATTGGGTTTTTCCTCCCACGCACCTGTCCCTTTTGAAAATGATTTCAGCATATTGGAGGAAGATTTGCCAAAATACTGCGCGGAGATAGAAGATCTACAAACCAAAACACCCGTCACTTTACTTAAATCATTAGAATGCGATTTCATTCCGGGAATGACCAAACCGTTTCGTGATTTTCAAGAAGAACATCATTTGGACTATATCATTGGCGGTGTTCATTTGGTAAAACCCACTGACAGAGATGGTATCTGGTTTATTGATGGTCCCAAGCGAGAAATTTATGATGAAGGATTAGCCATGCTTTTCGACAACAACATCCGCAAGGCCGTCACTACTTTTTGGGAGCAGACCTTTGAAATGTTGGAAACCGAGAAGATGGACATTATCGCCCATTTCGACAAAATAAAGATGCACAACCAACATCGCTTTTTCGAAGAAGACGAGCCCTGGTTTGTAACCTTGGCAGACAAAGCGCTGCAGCTCATCAAACGTCACGACGTCATCATCGAAATCAACACCCGAGGGCTGTACAAAAAACGTTACGACGGATTCTATCCATCCACACAGCTTTTGATGAAGGCCCGCAAACTGGACATCCCCGTCATCATCAGCAGCGACGCCCACAAATCCGAAGACCTCGGACAATTTTGCCCAGAGGCATGGGTGGAGCTCCAACGCTGCGGCTATGACCACCTCGCTGTATTTGACACTAAATCCCATCGTTTTCAATATTAATCTTCAATAAAATGGACTTACGTTCAAAACCGAATTTGTGGTTTCGTTACATACTCACCACCCTTTCTCCCAAGTGTGTGATTCGACTGCTGTTCAAACTCTGCCACCACCGATGGCCAGACCTCAAACATCCTAAAACCTTGGACGAGAAAATTCAGTGGATGAAGCTGAACTATTACAAAGACAATGCGTTAGTAAAACAGTGTGCTGACAAATTCCGCGTGCGCGAATACGTGCAGGAAGCAGGCCTCGGCCATATCCTGAACGATGTGATTGCTTCCTATTCCTCCGCCAAAGAAATTGACTGGGACTCCCTGCCAGAAAAATTTGTCTTAAAGTGGAATTTCGGCAATGGTGGCAATGTCGTTTGTCTGGACAAACAAAAACTCGACAAGGAAAAAGCCATCCGCGAATTGGAGGAATTTCGTAAAATAAAGTTTCACCTGCTGGCTGCCGAACCACAATACGACTTGGAAGAATCAGAGAAAATCCTGCTCTGCGAAAAATTCATTGATACAGAAGACGGCAACTCCCCTACCGACTATAAGTTCTACTGCTTCAACGGCAAGGCCGAATACGTGCTGTGCTGCTACGGTCGTGGGCAACAGGCCAAACCATCGTTCTATTTCTTCAACCGCAAATGGGAATTGCAACGCCTCAACAAACAGGGGCTTGCCGCTCCCGAGAATTTCACGATTCCCAAACCGGAAGGTATGGACCAACTTTTCGATATCGCGGAAAGACTATCCAGCCCGTTCCCGTTCGTGCGTGCCGACTTCTACCTCGAAAAAGGGAAAGCCTATTTCGGCGAACTCACCTTCACACCCGGCGGCGGCTTTGACTACGGCCGCCTGCCCGAAACAGACCTGCTGTTCGGAGAAATGGTACAGTTGTAGGTTTCAGGTTTCAGGTTTCAAGTTTCAGGTTTCAAGGTTACGTCATCACATTACCGCATATCACATTACCGCATAATCACATTATCGCATTACCGCATTATCACATTACCGCATTATCGCATTATCGCATTATCGCATTATCACATTACCACATTACCGCATTATCACATTTCCACATGAAACAAAAAATCGCAAAATACCTGCTATACATCACGTTGGCATTCGTAGCCGTTTCATACCTGCCGTGGGTATATTTGACTATCGGATACTATATCCTGCGTTATGCCATTATGGCCTGTATGGCAACGTCCCTAATTTTGACATTTTCCATTGAAAAGTATTTCTCTGAACGTTTTATGCGCCTTTTCGCCGTAACCATTATCTTAGTCGCTGCGGAGTTCCTCTTCTTCTACCTTGCCGGACGACATTTCCGGCTGGCCGACCTCAGCCAGCTGATTATCGCCTTTTTGTGTATCGGCATCGGTATGACATTGGACAATGGCATTAAAAATTGGGCAAACATTTGCTATTATTATACGCTCGGACTCATTGTAATGGGCGTGCTCAACTGCTTTTATTGGGCCGGTGGTCTGTACATCCCAGAACACTATATGCTGGATGAGGGGAAAAACCAGGTGGGTGGTTTGATTGCCATTGCCGGTACCGCGTGCTTCTTCTTCGGTATCAAAATCAAAGAACAACGCACGCACTTCCTCGTTCTTTTCATCTTAACCCTATTGGTTCTGCTCTTGATTAGAGCCCGTTCCGACTGCTTTGCAATGTTGCTATGCACTTTGTTTGTCGGCATCAAAGACTGCAACTGGAAGTGGAAATGGAATCTCAAAACCGTACTATCCATCCTCGGAATCTGCCTCATCGGCTATATTATCTACACGGGCTTTATTTGTGATGAGCTTCACACCTTTATGGTTGGCGGGAAGTCCTCTGACGACTTGGATGTCCTCACCTCCAACCGTATGGAGCGCAATCACCAGGGATTGGAATTCCTAATGAAAGATCCTTTTAACGGAGAACAAACAGAAGACTCCGGTATCTTGCTCATTCACAACTATATTCTTTTAAGATTGGTGCGTTACGGCGTATGGTCGCTGCCTTTGGTTGGATTCTACTTGTATTTCGGAATCAAAACCATTTGTGCACTGTTTAAAGACCGTAAAACCCGTTTGGAAGACGTTGGTTATATTGCCTGCGCCCTTCCGCTTTTGGTCAGTTTCGTAGAGCCCAACTTCCCATACGGACCAGGCTCCATTCAAATGCTCGCCTTTCTGCTGTTAGGTGCCACGTTCAATCATCCGCAACGGGCATTACCATCCCAAGAGGATGATTGCGCAGACAATTCCAAGAAAGTGCTACACATCTGCAACGACTTTACTTACAGCAAAGTACACACAGAACTATATCAGCAGTTGGATAAATTGGGCGTTGAGCAAATCATCTATTCACCCATTCGCAACAAAGCGTTAGAAGGCAACAATCGTTTTGAAGGGAGTCATACGGAAACCATTTATTCATTCATACTCAAACCTTTACATCGAATTTTCTTTAATCGGAAAATAGATGTGATTGATAAAGACATTTGCAAAAATGTGGATTTGTCAAAGGTAGGTATTGTTCACGCTACGAACCTTTTCAGTGACGGAGCCGCCGCCTTACAACTCAAAAGGCGATATGGGCTTCCGTACATTGTGGCCGTGCGAAACTCCGACCTCAACGCGTTTTTGAAGCTGCCGCATCTTTGGTGGGTACATCGCGCCGTCATCCGAGAGGCCGAAAAGGTGATTTTCATTTCGCCATCCCATCACAAACGTCTCAGCAGCCACTGGACGCTTATCGGAATGCGCCAAACACTCGCGCAAAAAAACCTCATTATGCCCAACGGCATCAACCAATATTGGCTGGAGCATCTACAGGCCAACCCAGAGCAACACGCGCAGAACCACGGAATTTGCTACGTAGGCAATTTCGATGACAACAAAAACGTACTACGACTGATTGAAGCCGTTTTGAATTTAAAGGCAACATTCCCCGACATTCACCTTGACCTGGTAGGCGGCACAGGCAACCGGGAGCAGGACGTCCTCCATCTTGTTGAAAAGCATCCTGACACTCTATCCTACAAGGGGAAAATCTATGAAAAGGACAAACTTCAAAATATATATCAAAGTAACAGCATATTCGCCATGCCTTCCATTCATGAGACATTCGGCCTTGTATATGTGGAGGCGCTATCCCAGGGATTGTCCGTTTTATACACCAAAAACGAGGGGATTGATGGCATTTTTGATGAAAAGGTCGGCGAAAGCGTTCATCCCACCCGTCTTCAGGAAATCATAGACGCACTCCGCCTATTATTATCACAACCGAATAATTATGAAGCACTTGCGACAGACACGTTCGACTTATTCAGTTGGAAACATATTGCTGCGAAATATCAAGAAATCTATAGTCCGTTTATTTAAAAACCACCCACCATGCTTTCCGTCATCTGTCCTATTTACAACGAAGAAAAATACATTGCCAACTGCATAGAATCGATTTTGCAGCAGGATTTTCCCAAAGAAGATTTGGAAGTTTTGTTTGTAGATGGTATGAGCAATGACCGCACGCGCACCATTGTGGGGGAATATGCGACCCGATATCCATTTATCCACCTCTTGGACAATCCGCAACGGATTGTGCCGCCGGCATTGAACATTGCCATACGTGCCTCAAAGGGTGACATTATTATGCGTTTGGACGCGCACGCAAAATATCCCGACAACTATTTTTCCATGCTGGTTCAAAAATTAGCAGACTTGGAAGCCGACAATGTGGGTGGCGTATGCCGCACGCTTCCCGTCAACGACACGCCCGTATGCAGGGCCATTGCTACAGCGTTAAGCTCGCCTTTCGGAATGGGCAACTCCTATTTCCGCATCGGAGCTGACAAGGAAATGGCTGTCGATACAGTGCCTTTCGGCTGTTTCCGCCGTAATATTTTCGACCGTATCGGCTTCTTCGATGAGGAACTGATTCGCAATCAAGATGATGAATTTAACGGCAGAATCATTAAAAACGGAGGCAAAATTTTTCTGATTCCGAGCATTGTCATTGACTACTTTGCCCGCGACACCATTGGCAAAGTTTCCAAAATGTTTTACCAATACGGCCTTTTCAAACCTTTGGTCAATCAAAAATTAGGAAAACCCGCGACCTTGCGGCAGTTTTTCCCCTTATGCTTTGTATTAGGACTTATACTTGGTTTCCCGCTATGTTTCGTACATCCCGTTTTCCGCTATTTGTACATAGCCATATTAGCACTCTATTTGCTTATGGCACTTTACTTTAGCTGCAAAGCAGAAAAAAACATCCGTACCATCCTTTTACTAATATGCACATATATCACCATCCACATCAGTTACGGATGGGGCTACTTACGGGGTTTGGTAAAGTTGTTGTTGAAAAAGGACTTTGTGGCCAAGGTCAACCGCTAATACCTTCAATACAAATTATCCAAATCGGATAATCCATTTCGGATAATTATTTTATTATATTACCCAACTTGCTCATTACTGCATTATTTCTTGCAGATTTTCTACCAAATCCTGGATGCCGAAGCCCACTTCGTGATAGAGGCTCGGGATGTCACCATGGGCAATAAAATTATCAGGGACAGCCACATGGTGCAATTTGTTCGGAAGTTGATTATCAGCAATAAATTCCGCCACGGCGGAGAAGAGCCCGCCTTTTTCGGTACCGTCTTCGACCGTAATCCAAATAGGATAGTGCGCAGACAATTGCCGCAGCAAATCCTCATCCAACGGTTTCAGGAAGCGCACATCCATGTGACCCAGTGAATGGCCTTGGGATTGCAGATTATCCAATGCGGCGGAAACATTGTTGCCCAACGGTCCAAGCGAGAGCACCAAAATTCGTTCGCCATTGCGCAAGACGCGCGCTTTTCCGATTGGAAGGTCTTCGGGTGAATTACGCCAATCCACAAGCACGCCGCGACCGCGCGGATATCGAATCACGAAGGGGATACCGCCGTTTTTCGCATGATGGTAAGCTGTCAGCATCATATTGCGCAATTCGTGTTCGTTCAAAGGAGACGCTACAATCAGATCGGGAACGGCCCGGAGGAAAGCCAAGTCAAAGGTTCCCTGATGGGTAGCGCCATCTTCACCTACCAAACCTGCACGGTCAATGCAGAATACGACGGGCAGTTTTTGCAACGCCACATCGTGAATCACCTGGTCATAGCCGCGTTGGAGGAAGGAAGAATAAATATTGCAGAACGGGATATAGCCTTCGGCAGCCAAACCCGCAGCGAACGTCACTGCGTGCTGCTCGGCAATGCCCACATCAAAAACGCGATTAGGAAACTCCTTGTCCATAATCGTCAGAGAGCAACCCGTTGCCATTGCCGGCGTGATGCCCAGGATTTTTTCATCTTCACGGGCCAATTCCAAAATCGTATGGCCGAAGACATCCTGATATTTCGGGGGCATTCCTTCCGTCTTCGACTTGATTTGACATCCTGTATCTGGGTCAAATTTTCCGGGAGCATGATAAGTGGTTTGGTTTTGTTCGGCCATTTCCAAACCTTTGCCTTTGACAGTCAGCACATGGAACAATTTCAATCCAGGCAACTTCTTAAGTCCCTGCAGTGTTTTCACCAAAGCAACGACATCGTGCCCGTCTGCGGGCCCAAAGTACCGATATCCAAGACTTTGGAACCAGTTGCTTCCGCCCAAGAGATAGCCCTTCAGGCCGTTGCCCATCTTACTGAAGAAATTGGTGATTTTATTGGATTGTCTTGTTTTAAAAGTAAAGATATTCCACAAACGGTTTTTAAAACGGTTATAGGCCGGAGACGTCGTAATAGAAAGCAGATACTTGCTCATAGCACCCGTGCTGCGATCGATGGAAATCTTATTATCATTGAGGATGACCAGCATATTAACGTCGCGGTAGGAAGCTTGGTTCATAGCTTCGAAAGCCATTCCCCCGCCAATAGCGCCATCGCCGATTACGGCGATATGGCTACGTTTCAGATTACCGTCCATTTTGGCAGCCATAGCCATGCCTAAAACGGCAGATATGGATGTTGAGGAATGTCCGGTGCCAAAAGCATCGTATTCGCTCTCCTCGCGGCGCGGAAAGCCGCTAATACCATGATAGCATCTGTTGGTGGCAAACTGGTCTTTGCGACCTGTAAGAATCTTGTGGGCGTATGCCTGATGCCCGACATCCCATACCAATTTGTCGGTTGGCGTATCAAACACATAATGAATGGCAACCGTCAGTTCCACCACGCCCAAACTGGAGCCGAGATGACCAGGATGTTGTGCCGTCTCTTCAATAATGAACTGACGAAGTTCTTCACAGAATGCCGGCAACTCATTCACCGACAATTTGCGCAAATCTTCTGGCGTATGGATTTTTTCTAAATACTTCATTTTATTGGGCCATAACTTGTCGGTAAAAATCAATTATTTTTTCTGTTATCAAATCATTATTATGATAAACAGATATGAAGTCGCGTGCGTTTTCTCCAATTATGCTGCAAATATCGGGAGTCGCTATACACTTATCAATGACGGACAAAAATTCTTCAGGCGTGTCGGCGATAAAAAGATGTTTGCCATTTTCAACATCAAGGCCTTGCGCACCAACACTTTTCGTAACCACTACTTTGCCAAGGGCCATCGCTTCAACAATTTTAATGCGGATTCCACTTCCGGACAATAGAGGAACAATCATCAAATCGTGTTTCAACATAAAATCATTGACTGAAGGCACCGAACCAGCCATAATCACATTGAAGTCTTTACGTTGATAAAGCTTTTGGGGTGTTCCGTGTCCAGCTACAGTGAATGTCAATTCCGGATGATTTTTATGAATAGCAGGCCATATCTCATCTAAGAACCATTCTATTCCTTCCACATTAGGTGACCAATTCATGTTTCCAATATGAAATAATTTGGGTTGTTCCGATGGAATGTAATCCTCCTCTGCTTCATAATTATCCATATCCAAGCCGAATGGAATAACCGTACCAGACTGATGAGCAACAGTAGAATTGAAATAGTCGAAATCAGGTTGGGAAATAGCCAAATATCCATCCACTTGGTTAAGGATTCGTTTTTCCACTTTTTCCAATTGACGGGCATTCGTTGCAAATATCAATTTCTTTACCGGCCATTTTTCATTATTGGAAAGACGTTCCCATATTTGATGTTCGATATTATGCAATCGCAAAATAATTTTCGCATTAGAATATTTACGAATAACAGGGATATAGGGAGTAACATAAATCGATTCCAAGTGAACAACGTCAAACTGTTCATGCTGAAGGATCTGAATAAGTTTGGAAACCATGGATTTGGAGTAGAAGCGGCTGATCTGATAAGATTTTCTTTTCAATACAGATTTAACAGCATCCTTCAGGTGGGGAGTAGTATCTATAAAAATAGATTCAAAATGCGTCTGTTGAAGATAATCCAAAGGGAAAGCATCAACTTTAACAGGATGTTTTGGTGTCTCAACGACAAGGACACGGACATCTTGTTTGTGTTTCAGCAATCCGTCAGTGATATTGTGCATGGCAATGCAGCCGCCATCCACCTTCGGAAGAGGCGGTTTATGACAAAGTTGAAGAATCTTCATTGTTGTGTTTTGTAAAGAATTTAATTTTCTTGACTTTATCTAAAAATTTCGAATATGTTTCAGGGGAAAGGACTGCGGAATCGGTTGTTGCGTGATATGTAAGGAATATACATATAGGAATCAAAATGAATGAAGAAAGCCCCATTCCAAACCATACGGGCCAGAAACTACTCTTGGCAATTTTTTCGCCCATAATAGAGAATGCAAAATACAGGGTGAAAAAAACAACCGTTATCACAAGTGGAATAGCGATGCCGCCCTTGCGAATGATAGAGCCCAATGGCGCACCAATAAAGAAAAACAGAATACAAGCCAAAGACATCGTAAACTTGCGGAAAAATTCTATTTGGAAACCCCACAGATAATGCGTTCTGAAATCAATATCCTGATAGGAAAATCGGACAGAATATACGAAAGAATGCGAAGCGTTTTCAGCATAAGACAATATTCTATTTGTTTGCACTGGAGAAAAATCCGACATATCACATTTTTCATTCTTTGTAAGCGTATCAAAAACAAGCGTATCATTTTTAACAAACAAATTGAAATAGTAGAGATTTCCAAAAAAGACATCAGATGCACCATGAGCCAAATCCTTAATTTCGGATTTCAACGTATCAATTCTGGCATTCAGCTGGTCAATAGACATTGTGGTTGAATGGCCTTCATAAAAACTCGCATCCACTTTGTCTATCGAGAAGTCTGACATATCAAAGCGTTTGTACTGTTTGTCAAACGTAGCGCGAGTCAGAGGACTATGTCCAGGAGAACCTCCCACACTGGAATACGAATTTTCATCCCAAAAAGAGCCGTTATAAAGCGTAAACACCAAATAATGTTTATCGGGAGTCATCTGCATTTTCCCGCTTTGGGCATACGTTAACGAAGTATTACCCGCATGTTTGGAATGATCGTAAATCATGATATCTTTGATAGTTTCACCATCGGCCATTTTTTTTCCAACACGAATGGAATAATTATCAAAACCACCATAGAAAACGCCTTCCTCAATATTCAATGCGGGCTTCTGTTCCTGAATATCGAACAAAAGCATACGCAGTTTAACCGTAGCTTTCGGTATAACTTCATTTGAAAAGATGAAAGCTACGATAGCAATTATAACAGACAGCACAAACAATGGTTGCATCATTTGCCGGACAGAAACGCCAGCGGACTTTAAGGCAACAATCTCATACCTTTCCCCCATATTGCCAAAAGTCATCAAAGAAGCCAACAGCACAGCCAAAGGAAAGGCCATAGAGGTCAAGGTAAGAGAAGCGTAGAAAAGCAATTTCAACAGCACACCAAGTTCAAGACCTTTTCCAACCAATTCGTCCACCCATTTCCACAAGAACTGCATCAACAGCACAAAAAGTGCGACGAAAAAAGTTAAAGCAAAAGGCCCTAAAAATTTCTTACAGAGGTATCTGTTGACAATTTTCACGGGCGAACAAAATCCTAATAGTCACCAAGTGTAACAGGCAGCTGTGATAGGGCATTTTCGGCTTGTTCATCATTAGGAGCGGAGCCATGCCATTTATGCGTTCCCATCATAAAATCAACACCTTGGCCCATTTCAGTCTTCATAATAATGGCAATAGGTTTTCCATTATTGGCCAGTGTTTTAGCCAAAGAAAGTGTTTGAACACATTTCTTCATATCATTGCCATCCATTTCAAGAACCATCCAACCAAAAGCTTCAAACTTAGCACGAAGTTTTCCCAAGTTCATAACGACATCCGTAGGGCCATCGATTTGTTTTCCATTATTATCAACGGTAACGATAAGGTTATCAACATGTTTGGCTGGAGCAAACATCAGAGCTTCCCAAATCTGACCTTCCTGAAGCTCACCATCGCCAGTAAGAGCATAAACAAGATGTTGGTCGTTATTTGCTTTTTTGGCTAAGGCAGCACCGATAGCGACGGAAAGTCCTTGGCCAAGTGAACCTGAAGCGACACGAATGCCTGGCAATCCTTCTACAGGCGTAGGATGACCTTGCAAACGAGTATGTAATTTGCGGAAAGTACCAAGCTCTTCCACAGGGAAATAACCCCTACGAGCCATAACACTATACAAAACAGGGGTGATATGGCCATTAGACAGGAAAAACATATCTTCACCATTACCTTCTTTAGTGAAATGGTCGGGGTCGATTTCCATTTGATTGAAAAAGAGAGCCGTAAGAAAATCCGTACATCCCAAAGAGCCACCTGGGTGACCAGATTTGGCACCATGTACCATGCGAATAATATCTCTTCTAACCTGAGTAGCTATATCTTGTAATTCTTTAATTTCCATTATGATAAGTTTTAAATGTTACAACTCAACTGCCGCAGAAATTTTAGCAGCTATTTCTTTAAATTCGTCTTCAGACAATTGAACGCGGGGAGCTTTGAAATTAAGGTCGCCAACACCATTAATAGGAACCAAATGGATATGATTATGAGGCACATCTATGCCAATAACGGCCACACCAACGCGATTACAGGGAATCGCAGATTTAACGGCAACAGCAATCTTTTTGGCAAAAACCATCATTTTTCCAAGAAGTTCGTCTGGTAAATCAAAAATATAATCATTTTGTAATTTCGTAATCACCAAAGTATGACCTTTAGCGATAGGAGAAATATCCAAAAAAGCAAAGAAATTCTCATCTTCGGCAATTTTATAACAAGGAATCTCTCCTTTAACGATTTTGGTAAAAATTGTTTCTTCCATAATTATTATTATAAATTATCTGGAGATTTCCAAAATTTCAAATTCCATACTTCCAGCGGGAGCTTGAACCGTTACGGTATCACCCTTGGAATTTCCAATAAGAGCTTTTGATATTGGACTAGACACTGATATTTTTCCTGCTTTGAAATCGGATTCCGATTCAGGAACAATAGTATATGTCATAGTTGCATTATTCTTAATGTTTCTAATTTTGACAATAGAATAAATAAGAACTTTGGAAACATCAATTTTCGTTTCATCAAGAACACGAGCTTTGGCAATCAAATTGCGAAGATTGGCAATTTTTAGCTCAAGCAGTCCTTGAGCTTCCTTGGCAGCATCGTATTCCGCATTTTCTGACAGATCGCCTTTATCACGAGCTTCAGCTATCGCTTGAGAAATCTTAGGTCTTTCAACAGATTCAAGAAGATTCAGTTCCTTTTTAAGAGCATCAAGTCCTTCTTGAGTATAATATTTTACATCTTCCATAATTGTTGTTTTCTTAATATAAAATAGAAGAGACTTCGTAAAGTCTCTTCTATTTGAAGTTTATAAAGGTAATTAAATATTATAATGTGATTTTAATACCCATATAATGATTGCCTCTCCACTTATTGGTGAATCTATACGCATAGTCAATATAAATTCTTGCACCATTGTTTCCTTTAGCCAAAGGAATAACAGCAGTAGCACCAACAGAAGGACCAGCAAAGAAAGAATCGGTATTGAAGAGAAGTGCGGTAAGTTCTTCTTTACCATCATCATTAATTTCTTTCTGTCCATTAAGATTTTCGAGAGAGTAGCCGGCGCGAACCATGAAATAGTTCATAAAGCCATATTCCAAACCGAGGGCGAAAATATCTCTTGAATAAGAGTTTGCGGTAAAGGAACCTGCCAACGTCAATCTATGTTTTGCGTCATCACGAGTAAGGCCTTCTTCAGCTAAATCCTCCTTAGACATGGAAGCATATTCGCCACCAAACCACAAGAAGTCGTATGAAAGTCCGATAGCTAAAAGGGAAGGCATTTCGTATTCAGCGGAACGAACCTGAAGGGTTTGTTCAACATCCGTATTTGAAATCAAACCATGGAAAGACATACCATCACCCTTATAGGACATAGGAAGACCAATGTTCTTCAAGGTAACACCGATTTTGAAATTTTCAAATTTTCCGGCGATATATTGCACACCAGCATCAATTGCAAAACCTGTAGCACTCAAATCGGCAATCTTTTCGTTGATAATTTTCAAAGAAACACCACCCTTAATGAAGTTGTTGAATGATTTTGCATAGTGGAGTGAAATATTCATTAATGAAGGACTGAATGTACCCAAACCGCCTTCAGGTTGGCCAACAGTAGTAACCTGAATATTACCAAATCCCATAGAAGAGAAGGATACAGCCAAAGTACCAAAATCCTTACCATTCTTACCAAGGTGTTGAGCCAAGGAAAGAGCGTTAATATTGATACCGCAATTGGAACCAACAAGATATTGTGTGCGGTCGAAACAGAATTCTGTTTTCTTTACATAAGTAAGACCGGCAACATTAGAATAAACAGATTCAAGGCCACGGATTTCAGCAATTCCGGCATTTGCCATACCATTAGAACGGGCCCAGGGATCTATCAACAAATGGGATGCACCTGCCTGACCAGAACGGTCGCGGTTACCAGCCAACACGCTATAAGACGTGCTGACTGATATAAGAGCGACTAAAGTGCAAATTATTAATGATTTATATATATTTTTCATTTTTCTGATTTTTTACAATATTAATAATTTTAGAAACCATTTAAGTCGGTAGGACGCATTGCACAGAAGAATTTAAGAGTTCTTTCGCCTATTCCATCGGCTTTAACGTGGATAATATAAACACCACCAGCAATAGGAATATTGGCATGATTCTTAAGATCCCATTGTACGTAAGAGGTTGCAGCATCACCTTTCGTAAGAGTTCTTATAAGAGTACCATTAACGGTATAGATAGAGATCGTACATTTTGCAGGAAGGTTGACAATACGCACATAATTTTCAAGAGCGGTTTGTTCATATTGGGAGAATCCGTAATATGGGTTCGGAACAATATTGATATCGTCTAACAAAGTTTGTACTTGTTCTTCTTTTTCAACCTTGGTAGGAGTTAGATTCTTCGTTGTGAATTGATACATTGGGTATCCGTTATTCAAAGAAGCATTCGGTGATTGGGAAGGATCATCGTACCAACGAGATGAATATCTCATATAAGGACGTGACACGCGAATCTTAATAGTAGCATCGCTGGAGAGCCATTGTTCATCGCGATTAACCACTGGCATAGGAATGCTGGTCCACATCACATTGTTAAACAACTGCATCTTACTACGCTTTCTATTGTTATCTGCATAATTTGTCGTATTAACAAACGTATTGAATTTTGCTTTCAACCATGCGCAAGCATCATACGGACCACATTCATAATAAGCCAAATCAGTACCAGGAATAGTGCCACCATGACCTTGGTATTTAACACCGCCATCATTAAAATTACGTTCTCTAGAGGAATAACGATAAGGCATACTACATGTATTACCTGCACTACCGCAAACATAGATATAATGACGACCACCATTCAACGGTTCACCGTAAGAAACACCGTATGCATCGCGGAACTCATTAAACGTAATTTCAGACATGGCAATTGGCTTACCCGTTTCTTCATCTAAAATATATTCGCCCGTTCTCAGGTCTTTATAGAAAGCATATACAGAAGTAGGATTGAAAATCATGTCATTACCATGGTTGAAAGTATCCAAGGAGTTTTCAGCGAACATAATATTCAATCTTTCACCTGTTTCAACATTAATTGCATATCCTGGGAACCAACCAAAACCAGTAGCACCCATATAATTAGGATCATTAGGATTGTCACTTGCTTCAGTCACACCTTCTGCACATGGATTACCATCTTTATCAACAGACGGAGCTTTCTTAGGCTCATGACGTATATTCTTGTATTCCTTATCGCCATAAATTTGAGAAACTTGATAATTATCCTCTGCAGGAGCAGCACCAGCTTCCAAAACAATAGCACGGGTCCATAAACTTTTATCAGAAGTCAGAACTACATCAACAGAATAAAGATTTGTCAATGTTTGGTTGTATCCAGGGTTGCTGGCTACAGAATTAAATGCTGTGAAATCAAAATATGCTGGAGCAGGAGAACCTTCTTTTGCACCATAAGGGACAACATCAGGTACTATATATTTTGCTTGAGGGCCGCCATCATAAGGAGATGAAAGTACGTACGGAGCCCACGTTCCATCAACGATATCTTCAAGAACTTGATTAGGATCTTTAAATCCACGACTCGTCTCATCATCGTTCAAAGTACCCTTAGGCATAATAGCACACATATCTTCGGTACGCCATACTGAATAGTTAATTTCAGCACCAACCTGTCCACCTTCTTGGTCTGACCAGTCATACCATTTTCCAGAAGCCTGTTGACCAGCGTGAATCCAGTTAGCGGGATAATCACCTTCAATATCGGCAACACCTGTTAACCATGCTCTACCATCAGCAAATTCAATGGAAGAACCAATATAGTCAACTTGACCATAACAATGGAGGTTAGCGAATGTATAACCACCACCGGAATTGACAACATATTTGTCAAGATCCTCTTGGAAAATCTTGAAATTAGAATTTTGGATAGAAACAGAAATACCCAAATCAAGGAAGAGTTCTTCATTCGTCATGCTAATCGGCATGGCAGCTGTGGTAACACGATCAATACCCAATTCAGCAAGCTCTTCATCTGTAACGTCATCAGATATGATAAGTTGCCATTGTGTACTGTCATTAACATCGTTACTAACAGAATTTTCAAGGAACTTGATGTAATAATCATAAGGTTTGACTTGAAGCGGGTCAATAACCTTGATGCTTAATGGGCCAAAGTTGTTCTTATATTGAACATTATTGAAAACACCATTTTGAAGGATCTGTTCACGTGATTCATCTGTCATATCAAGGAAGAAACCACCATTACCTTGACCTTCCAAACGTGTAATCATAGGTTGGTCACCATAAACGGAATTTTGGATGTTTTCAACAGATTTATGTGGTGTACCAGAGTAAACTTTGATATTACGACGACCGGCCAAATAAGTAATTTGTTGTCCGTCCATGTGATCAGCATCAAGCGCAAACTTCTTATACTCATTATAACCATAAGCAATTACTAAGAAATAGTACTCTTTATGATTAACCAAAGCTTTGTTCGTTCCAGTTGCAAATTTATCTTCCGTAACAGTAAATGAATGGAAAATACCATTATTACTACCATTAACCATTTCAGTAGCAACGGACGTACCAATAGCTTCATTATATACCCAGTTGACCAATTGAGAAGCACCATTCTTAATATCGCACTGGCCAATTAAAATAGCTTTGCTTGCATCATTCAAATCAGTAACACTAACAGAAGCATTTGCTAATTGATAGATTTGATAACCTTCGAAATGATAGCAACGTTGGTCATGAGAAAGAGTATCTTCCAAATTAATAGGAACAAGATGTTCTCTTATAATAGTATCCGGTTGGCCATCTGCTGTATAAGCATAAAAAGTATCGGGCTCATTGATATAAGTAGTAGAAATGAGAGATTTCGTGATTTGAGGATCCAATTCTACATACGTTTCATGATAGTTATTACTATTTTTATCTTCATTAGAGATATAAAGTACTAACTCATTTTCAAGTTCACGTATTGTAATATCAGGAGCATCAGGACCGTCCAACGTTTTAAAACAGTTTTCAAAAAGGGATTGACATTTATCATCGGCGATTTTAAGCAAATCAACAGAAGCTTGCGCACCACCTTGTGAAGCACGTGCCCAAGGAATACCAACTGTAATATAGTTAACGGAACCAGGTTTCAAGGTAAAAGGACCAGCAGACTGCATAAAACGGCGGTCGAAAGGAGCATTGCCAACATTGGCTTCAGTCCAACCATCAGCACCATATTGAGCCGCATTAGGATCAACACCTTGAGTACCCCAGTTACAAACATCAGACATAGCAGGGAACATGAAATCACATTCTGGGCCATTACCACCATTAGATGTATGAGCATTACCACCATAACGCATTTTAGAGTTATCACTCCAAATACCTTGCAAGAGGTTGTAATATTCGAAAGCTACTCTCGGGTCACCGGTAGGGCCGTCATTGTTATCATGGTAAACGAAACGACGCATACCGAAACGCTCATTATCAACAATGCCATCACCAAAGTTCACACCATTGATAGCCATTTGGTCAAGTTCAAATTCACTCTTGAGGAATTTATCACAATAACCCGGGAAGGAAGCGCTATCAGCATGGAATTTGGGGTTATCTCTACCATCAGGATCCATGTAAGGTCCTTGGAAGAAGTCAACACCAACGGCAGGTGGTTGGTCACCGTAAGCTTCAACTTGGCCAGTACCATCCACATTAGAACCATTGTAACAATAACCAAGACCACGAGCAACATCACAACCAACATAGTCATCTTTTGCGTAACCCAAATCCGGGTCAACCCATTGGGAGAAGAAAGTATTCGTTAAAGTATAGGTAGAACGGTTGATGATTTCATAAGAATAGAAAGTCATGTTGTTCAAATCATCATTAGTTGAAAAGCCGAAAGCCTGGCCACGGATTTCAAGACCGATAGGGCTACCTTCACTTTCAGTGTGCGCACCAGCATTATCATTGAAGATCCAATAAAGAGTTTCATCGCCTTTCAAGACATGGTCGGCATAAATCATACCATTGGAGTTATGCCAATCATCGCCATAATACTTAAGGTCTTCAGGAGTTCTTGGCAAAGAATGTGTTGCAGCAGCTGCGATATTATCTTCAGTCCAAGGACACAAATCATTATTAATGTCATAATATGGATAATCACCATTTTCAGGATCATAAACCAAGTTGTTATTAACATCTTTAAAAGGAGCAAGGTATTGAGAATAGCCGGCTGAACCATGAGCAGGCCAATCGCGAATACTTGCAGGCATCACATAACCAGAAGTGTTATAACTGGAAATATGATTATCAACTTCCGCACGGGAAATTTTGAAATGCTTATCAAACTTGATACATTCAGTCTGTGTAGTACTAGCACCTTGGATTTTCAAAGGGCCAGTCCAATAGTCATCACCTTGTTGTCTAAAACGGACAGCAGCTAATTTCAATTGGCCATTGGCATCCTTACCACCAATCCACAAACCGGCACTAAACATGGAAGTTTTACCTGATCCTTTGGGGATTTCATATTCGGCAACTTCTTTGAACCACATAGTACCACCGGTTTCTATGTATGCGCGGACATTATTCACCGTAAGTTCGTTCGAACTACTTGCGGGAAGACAAGTAGCAGATTCCGCTTTGGGTGAGGAAGATTTACGATGCTCTCCTTTTAATTTTTCAGCATGCAAAGACCCAGTGAGCATGCATACCATAAGGAGTGTCAAGCAGAAAATTTTGTTACTATTTTTCATATATCTATTTATTTTATTTCAACCATTAGAAACCGAATTGAATACCCAAGCTGGCGCGGATAGGACGGCTGTAATTATACGGGTTTTGAACGCGCATTTGGTAGTAATTAATGAAGGAAGGAACATAAATCTGCGAATTGATGGATTGTTGATATTCAACAGCAGAAAGATAACCATCATCATCCGGGTTTCCAGTATAATCATATACGCTGATTACGTTCTTGAAATTGAAAAGGTTCTGAATATCCAAATAAACAGTCAAATAAGCAGGTTTAGCAGATTTTGCATTGCCATCCTTATCTTTAGCGTTCTTATTCAAGTTGAACACAAAGGTCTTATCAATACGAAGGTCGCATTGGAATTGCCATGGTGTATCAGAACCGTTGATTGAACCAGCCAAGCGGGATGAAGTACCAGCAACAATAGTAGAATACGGCGTGCTGGAACGAGTGTACGGTGTACCGGAAGCAGCAGAGAACAAGAGGGAAACTCCTGTATTTGCTAACCATTGGATTTCTTTTGTAGTCGGTTTACCATCAATAACGACTTGTTTTTCAGTTGTAGGTCCATTATAATCAACACCACCATCAAAACGATAATCCAAGTTAACACCGATTCTATGTCTTTGGTCGAAAGACAAACGGGTTAAAGTTCTCAAGTTAGGTTGACCAGCAGCCAAAATACTCAACTGAGAGGTTGTACTTGAACCTGTTCCCTTAGCATATTGCAACGTATAGTTTGCAGAGAGAGTAAGGTTCTTTGTTCTATTCATTCTATATGCGAAGGTAAAACCTTGTACTGTACCAAAGTCGATGTTTTGATAAGAATAATAGGTGTTCGGATATGCGCCAGAGAAGCGGTAAGCTTGAATCTGGTTACGTTTTTCAGAATAGTAAGCACTAATACTGATAGAAGACTTAGCACCGATTTTCTGACGGAAACCGATTTCATAGTCAATACTCTGTTGAGGTTTCGTATTAGGATTATTAATAATGTCACCTGCAGAATTACGTTTTGAAATAAAGAGATAATCAACAGGAGAAATCTGAAGATTCGTAGGACGAGATGTAATAATGTTATAGTGTGCGTAGAAAAGGGAGTTATCAGATACAGGGAAGGAGAAAGAGATACGAGGCATAACTGACCATTGTGCTTTATAATCCGTAAACGCACCTGATTCTACTTTCGTAATACCACTGATTAATTCATTATTCTCATTAAAGAGAGGGTTCTTAAGGATAGGTCCGTTAACATTCAAAGAAAGATCATGTTCTGGGTCTGTAACCTCTTGACCGGCGGCATTATACCAAGTATCACCACTACGATAACCCACAACAGAACCGGAATTGAATTTATCTCCGGAAATATCTTCGCCACTCATATATACATCATTTCCTTGATAATAAACCACCCAATCATCTTGTGCATTACCAACAAATTCAGCATTACTGCTCAAATTGCGAATATCTTTAACAGTATATGCTTCGCGGAACAAATACGGGTCTTTCAACACCTGTTGGTTGGCGTCAAAACGGTCAACACGTAAACCAACGTTGAACAACAAGGAATTGATAGAGAATTTATCTTGGAGATAGAAAGCCATGTATATAGGTTCGTATGCACCGATGTTATAAGTTCTTTGACCATTAGAAGTAGCATTGAAGAAATCTTCAATAGTAGTTTTCTTATGTGTTTTTTGTCCTGTATAGTCATAGCCATAGTAGCTAACCAAAGAACCAGAACCAGAAGAGTTACCAAGTAACAATTCTTCTGCGGAGAACATTCCAATATTGAAAGTGCTTGGATCATAGCTGTCAACATCAATCCAATCGCTACCATTAGGATCGTATCCTAATGCTGTACGTAAATTTCTATCGAAAACGGTTTGGTCATCCAAACTGATAAGACGATTATAATCAATATAGAAATTTTTTCCATCATCAGAAACAGAAACCATTGGGTTTTCTTTATCCAACTCACCGATATGGGAGTTAGCTTCTGTTCTCATTAATGTCCAAAGAGAAGTCGGAGCTACGCTATAACCACGATATGTCAATTTTTCCAATTCATAACCAAATTTCAATTCGTGGTTTTGAAGGTTCATAGAAATGCTGGCTTTCACACCAATTTGTTCCGTTTCGCTCTTTGAATAACCGCTCAACACCGTACCAGGAGAATAATACATTGAATAAATCAGATCAGGAGTATCGCCATTACGAAGAGCACCAAAACTTCTATAGACATCTAAATCGTATGGAATTGTTGTACCATAATAATTATTGATATCTTCAGACGGGAACTGTGACAAGAAATTCAAGTTGTATTGTGCTAATATCGGATTAACATTGTAATTAGGATTTACATTAAAAGTTACCAAAGAATCATACCATCCAGTAAAGACATAAGCATTATATATATCCATGTCTTCGCCTTCAAACGGTATAGTAACTTTATCATTGTACTCATAACTTTTCACCTTATTGGATTTGAATTGACCGATATAGCCATATTCAAATAATCTATCCTGATGATCCGGGTCATAAGAAGAACCATTAATACGGGTATAGTTGACATTAATATCATACATAATGTTCTTCAATGTAGCAGTACCTGTTGTATCGGTGAAAACACGGTGATTCAAACGAGCGTTCAAACGCATAGTTCCTTGTTTCACGATCGGGTTCTTAGCATTGTTAAAAAGAGCAGATGTCGTACCCCAAGATTTCTGTTTGACGTATTCGTAAGATCCGCCGAGGGATAATCTTACGTTATGATTTTTACCAAGGGTGAAGTCAAATTTCAACTGTCCGAGGTAATCCCATGTACCAGCATTTTTTCTAACTCTTTGTTTGTGGAAAGATTCGCTTGTCAAATAACTTGCTTCTTGATAATTGACACCATATTCCGTTGGGCTATAACGAAGAGGATTAGCAATAAGAGCATCTATCACATCATCATTGGCAACCCAGTTACCGCCACGTGCAGGAGCTGCATCGTGATCGTATGATACTTCACCACTGAAGAGGAAACCAATACGTGTAGGATCTTTCTTCGGGTTCTTACCTTTCAACAACGGACCGGAAATAGAAACAGCGCCCAAAAAGTTGTTATAACCATCGATAGAACCTCTTAATTCAACAGATCCATGAAAATCCTTAGGGGCTGATTTTGTTGTAATGACTGTAAAAGACGTACCATCACCATATTCAGCCGGGATACCACCTTGAATCAACTGAGCTTCTTCGATAGATGCCATAGAGACACCACCGCTACCACGAACACGAACACCATCAATAATCGTCTGTTGACCATCAGAACGGTTACCACGGACAGAAGTCATGGCTCCGTCAACGCTGGACACACCTTCGAGGTTTGCCAAAGCGCTGGTCACTGAACGACCTGGCGTTGTTTTCAAGTTCTCTCCACTAATACGCGTAGAGGACGTCGTATTATCTGGATCAAACACAGGTGGTTCATACGTAATCACCACCTCTTCCAAGTCGCTTGAGCAGTCAATGCTGAAGTCAATAAACATCACCTGACTGGAAGCAACTTTTACGTCGGTTTTTCGTTGGGATTTTTTACAAGTCATCTGGGCATCTGCCACAAGATCGTAAGTTCCCGGTTCTACACCGAACAAAGAATACTCACCCTTATCATCAGCCATGGCCAAGTTCACAGTCTTATCACCCACCTGAAGCATGACTCTGGTATAGGCCAAAGGCTCACCCGTTTGGTCGGTGACTTTACCTTTAATGGTAGAAGTCTGTGCAAATGCAAAGCTTGTGAAAAGAATGATCACTCCGAGTGTTGAGAGTAATTTTTTAATCATAGCCATTAATTTATATTAAACATTAAATTATTTTACCTAATATATTTGGGGCGGCTAAATTATAAAAAAAATCCTTAGCATCAACCACCATTTTATATTTTAAACGAAATTACTAATAACCAATCAATTATACTTTTTTTTCAAGATTTCAGAATATATGAATCCCTTACATACTTCTTCTTCTTCAAAGGTTAATTCATACGTTTTTTCTTCTTCATTTTCAGATACTTGCATAGGATTATCTTCCTCCTTTTCGATCGTTTTAGAAGACATTACATCTTCTTCTGTTAATGATTCGTATGTGAAGTATTCTTGCTCGTTTGGAACATTTGACTGCATTTGTTGCACATTGGGAATCATTTCCTGTTCTTCATATTCTTGCTGTTCTATCGAAGGGTTTGGTCTTTCTGGCTTACTTACAGTTTTCTCTTTTTTCACCGCTTTTATGACAATTGGCAGCGCCCATAATAACAATAAAAAGATGGTTGAAATAATACTACTCTTCATAATATATAATTAAATTGTATATATAATATTAATGTATAGCGTTTTATTAAAATTATTTCATTCTTTTTGGATACCATCCTCCTTTGCTTTTGCTATACTTACATTCAAATCAAATCCGATCAACAAAACCAAAGAACTCCAATTCACCCATAAAAGAATGGCAAATATGGCACCTAAAGAACCATAAATTAAATTATAGTTGGTAAAATTAGAAAAATAAATATTTAAAACCCACAATATCAACACCATAAGTATAGTACATACGGATGAACCGGCAGAAAAAAAGCGATAATTCTTTTTATTTACTGGTACCAAATAATAAAGAATGCTTACTAAAAAATACAATGACGCAAAAATCAATATCCATTTTACACCATGAATCAAATAATAATAAAATTCTGACGATCCAGCAATTCGAGCTTGTATATGTCTCAACAAAATAGATGAAAAAATAAGTAAACCTATCACAAGCACTATTACAAAAAAGGCAATAATCATTATCACAAAACTCAATGCCAATTGTTTAATAAAATTTCGACGATGCTCGTTAAAATAGGAAATATCTAAAGCAGCAATTAAACCATTGCAACACAATATGGCAAAATAGATTCCAAAAACCAACATCAATGAAGACAGGGCTCCATGTTGTTGCGTGATTACTTCGGTAAGGACATCTCCGACAGCCGGCCAAGCATACACAGGCACAATCGATTGCAACAAAGCCAACAATGTTTGTTGCACATTATCTCCCAAATAGGCAATAGCAGAAAACAAGGCGATAATCATGGGAATTAAGGCCACGAATATTCGATAAGTTAATGCCGCCGCTCGTTGAAATAAGATTCCCTTACCCAAAGATTGGAAAAAATATTCCATCACATTATACAAAGGCAAATGCTGAAAACCTGGCAATACAATTGTTTTGGATTTGTCAATCCATTTTCCTAAAACAGGTATTTGGCGCAAATCAGTGCCCCATTCCTTAACTCTTTTTATTATTTTGTCAATACCTGATGACATTTATTCTGGGACAGTTAAATTAAACATCAATTTCATACCACCCTGAGGAGCTTTCTCTTCGGTTTCATCTTCTAATAAAAGTCGTGAAGATGGAATATTTTGAGCAGCAAAATGATTTACTATTTGATTGTATATCAACATTCTATTACACTCTGACAGGGTGTCTTCCGCTGGTATTGCAGGACAACACAATGATATATGCAATTGTGTCTC
>JAZUEE010000134.1:0-3639 GCA_045639985.1 Bacteroidales bacterium | reverse complement strand
GGTTGCTTGAAAATCACGCAACCATTTTCATATATAGTAATTTTTCAACTATTATACATAGTAATGGGATGAGATGGAAGTGTCATCCACAACGGCTTTAATCACTTCGGCCATCAGTTTGGATACGGACACGACTTTGATTTTGTCACAGGTGCGGCGCAAGGGCACAGTGTCGGTTATGAGCACTTCGTCCAATACGGAATTTTGGATGTTTTCGATTGCGGAGCCGGAGAAGAGGCCGTGTGCGCACATTGCGCGGACGCTCTTGGCTCCCATTTCCTTGATGCGACCAGCAGCCTTGCAAAGTGTACCGGCGGTATCAATCATATCATCCACAATAATAACGTTCTTGTCTTTCACATCGCCAATGATTTGGAGGGAAGCCACTTCATTTTGTTTCTCGCGGTGTTTGTAACCGATTACGAGATCGCAGTTGAGGGCTTTAGCGTAAGTAGAAGCACGCTTTGTACCACCCGTATCGGGAGAAGCGATACAGATGTTGTCCAAATTCATGCTTTGAACGTAAGGAATAAACACGTTGGAAGCAAACAGATGGTCAACAGGAATTTCGAAGAAGCCCTGAATCTGGTCTGCGTGGAGATCCATCGTGATAATACGGGTAACGCCGGCTGCGGTGAGGAGGTTACTCATCAATTTGGCACCGATGGATGTTCTGGGTTTGTCCTTGCGGTCTTGTCTTGCATAGCCGAAATAAGGCATCACAGCCACGATATTGCGGGCGGAAGCGCGTTTGGCAGCATCGATGGTGATTAACAGCTCGATGATGTTGTCAGCCGGAGCAAATGTGGGTTGGATGATGAAGACATTCTTACCACGAATGGTGTCGTTGAAATAAACCTGGATTTCTCCATCTTTGAATTGGAGAATATCGACAGGGAAAAGAGGTTTGTTCAGGTACTCGGCAATTTTCTTTGCCAACTCAGGATTGGAACGACCTGCTACTAATACGTATTCGTCAGTCATAACTTGTTGATATATTAATATTTTAGGTTTTTAAAGAAGAGCTGCAAAAGTAAGCACAGAAATTGGAATCCCCAAAAAAACTTGTTACCAATTATTAACAATGACAGGGATTTCAACCATAGTATATCAAAGCAATGCGGTTTTTGAAATTATTGGATTTGAATCCAGAAAGATCCTCCGTGTCGTTCTACTCCTTTAAGATTAGGATGCTCCCATACGGGAATGATGATGTCGGCTAATTCTTTGTCTTCACTTATGAAGAAATTAGGCAATATAGCGCGATATCTTTGCGGATTGGATACCAAGAAGGCCGCCAACATATATTGTTCATTATAAAAACGGTCGCACATAAACTGTGGATAGTCATACGGCAGATAAATATCGTGGAAATGGACAATAACTCCTTTGCGTAGGAATGGGAGAATCTCTAAAAAGCAAACCAAAGCATCCGAATTTGGGAATACACGATGCGAATTATCTATGAATAGGATGTCATTTTCTTGCAGCCGTTCCACGATTGTAGAGATGCCGTCCCAATCCTCCAAGGGTTTCCGAATAATCTCGTCAGACAAACGATCAATATTTGCGCGAGGCATTGGATCAATGGACAGAATATAGGTATTCAAATAATTGTCTTCGATACATTTACGAGCAACTTTGGTGGAATTTCCAGAACCAATTTCAATGAACTGTTGCGGCTTGTAATGGGCCACCATACCATAAATACCAACCACATCCAACCCCGGAAGATAACCACTATTCCAAACGGGCATATCTTCATCTGTTTCCTCAGAACTTTTTTTAAACAGTTGTATCTTATCTTTTTGAGATAAAAAGAAAGCTAATAGCTCTTTATATTTTTCACGATTACCATTAATAATTTCATACAAAGCAGAAAAGGGTTGCGGCAAAGAGTTTGTTTCTGTTTGATGTCTAAAGAATCTTGGATTTGGATTAACTTTATACTCCAAAAAAACATTTTGAAATTTAGGAGATAAAAATTTGTACAAGGAAATAAGTTTATTCATTGTTATGATTTATTATTTGTTTGAAAATTTCTGATGATCCGTTTGTATTTGTTACTTTAATTATACTAAAACGAATGCTATCTCCTTTTTTCCCATTATCATCATAATGGGTAGTTCTCATATTCTGAGCCATCCAGCATTGGAAAGCCGATGACGACTGTAGAAAATCTATTTTCTGCTACTATAAGGGACCACGTCCACACCTACAAAATCTTTTTGCAGATATTTAAAATAGCCGCAAACAGCAATCATGGCGGCATTATCGGTTGTCAAATCCAATGTCGGCAGAAAAAGATTGCGATGATATTTGGCGGCCACTTCTATGGCTGCATTTCGCAGTCCTGAATTGGCAGAGACGCCGCCAGCCAAGACCAAATCTTTGCATTTGGATGTCTTCAGTGCTTTTATCACCTTATCCATCAACGACTTGACAATGGAATACTGAATAGAAGCGGCTAAATCATGAATGTTTTCTTCTATAAAGTTTGGATTTTCTTTCAAATGGTCCCTCACAAAATAGAGAAACGACGTTTTCAGACCACTGAAGCTGTAATCCAGTTCTGGGACATGGGCTATAGCAAATTGGAATTTTCGCGGATTGCCCTCTTTGGCATATTTGTCAATCACCGGGCCGCCAGGATATGGTAGTCCCAATATTTTGGCAGCTTTGTCAAAAGCTTCTCCTGCCGCATCATCAATCGTACCACCCAAACGTTGCATATCGAAATAGTCATTAACCTGAAGTAGCAACGTATGGCCACCGGAAACGGTGAGACATAAAAACGGAAATTGCGGGTGCGCGCGTTGTTCATCCGGTTTATCTAAAAAATTGGCCAAAACATGTGCCTGAAGGTGGTCAACCTGAATAAGTGGGATATTCAAACTATACGACATGGCTTTGGCAAAAGAGCTGCCCACGAGCAATGAGCCAAGCAATCCCGGACCATTGGTAAAAGCGATAGCAGATAACTGATTTTTATGTATTTTTGCACGCTTCAATGCCGTGTCTATCACGGGGATAATATTCTGCTGGTGTGCGCGGGAGGCCAATTCTGGAACAACCCCTCCGTACTCTGCGTGAACTTTCTGTGACGCAATGACATTGGACAAAATGGTAGTACCTTCTATGACAGCTGCAGAAGTATCGTCGCAGGAGGATTCAACACCAAGAATATAAACTGACATATAGTAAAATTTTGAGCGGCAAAAGTAGGAAAAAAATCGGAAAAATTATTCTCTGGATAGTAGCCAGTTTTATAGTCCTCGATTTGACCATCGTCGGATTACTATTTGTGCCAGCTATTCAGACTTTTGCTGTCAACAAAGTGACGGCCGCACTGAGCAAACAATGGGGCTCCGAAATCTCTATCAAGGATATTCACATCACCCCTACCCTCAAGTTAGTCGCCCACGATTTCCGCATTCGCGATTACAAAGCCAACGACATGATTTATGTGGGCACAGTCAAAGGACGGCTCCGCAACTTCAACCTATCGCCTTTGAAACTGAATTTCAAGAATGTGGATTTGGACCATGCTAATGTCGTCATTCGGAAATACAAAGGAGATGAAGACGTCAATATTGCCCTTTGGGCAAAGAACTTTCCTCCCAAAGAAAATCCAGAGCC
>JAZUEE010000133.1:0-11441 GCA_045639985.1 Bacteroidales bacterium | reverse complement strand
ACCGCCGCATTCGACCGCTCTGCCATCTCTCCAAAAAGGAGCGCAAAAATAACATTTTTCCTTTATGAACCAAAATTTCAGGGAAATTCAGTTCTTGTCTTATAACAAGTTGAATTTGAAATTTTTAATGATCCTTTTTGAGAATAAATCCGTTTTCTGTAATGATAAATTCCTCTGTCAGATTGAAATGTTTTCGGAGATTTTCGGGCGAAAGCACGCTCTTAATGTCGTCGTGCTCAATGATTTTTCCTTGTTTCATCAGAAGGGCCTGATTGGCGTATTCCAACGCGATGGAGAAGTCATGTAGGATGATGAGAATCATCACGCCCTGTTTATTGAGTGATGCGAGGATGTCCATAATTTCGTAGCGGTGCGCGATGTCAAGGTTGGAAAGCGGTTCGTCCAATAGCATAATGGGCGTTTGTTGTGCCATCGCGCGGGCAATGAGCGCACGTTGCATTTCTCCGCCACTCAATTCACGTATAAGTCTGTTGCCGAGATGCGTGAGATTACAACGTTCCATCATTTTACGCACAATTTGGTCGTCTTGCGCACTCGCCATCTGCCATTTCTTTTGGTAAGGATACAATCCCATCATCACTAAGTCATAAACGGAAACGTCAAATACATTATCTTGACGTTGAGGTACATACGATACTAATTTGGCCAATTCCGTGGGCTCGTACGTTTTGATGGATTTCCCATTGACGAAGATGTCGCCGGAACGGATGGGCAACATTCGTTCGATACATTTCAGCAGGGTGGTTTTTCCGGAACCGTTAGGCCCCATGATGGCACAGAACTCGCAATCCGCAAAACTTACCGACAGGTCTTCGAAAAGCGGATTTTGCTCGTACCCGAATGTAATGTGCTCAACGTCAATCTTGTTCGTCATATTTTGGTGATGGATTCTTATTCAAAATAGCGTTTCAAGACATCGCTTCCCATCCAGTGGATGATTTTTTTATCGGATGGTGACGTGCTGGGACAGTCGCAGGCGAAGAGCTGTTGTAGCAAGTCACGCACCTCTTCGGCTGAGGTGAGTGGTTTGAAACGCGAGCGTTGCTGCCTTGCCATGCAGATGGCCATATTTCGCTGATTGTCTGCACGATATAGGAATTGATTGGTTTTGAAGTCGTCCAAAGTTTTTTCAATAACGGCTTGAATATCGCCTTCATCGGGATTATCGTTAGGCGTTCCGTTAACGGCAAAATGCGTGTTGTCTATTTTCTCCAATTCGTAACCGAGCTTGAGGAAATCCTGTTGCAGCGACTCTGCCAAATCAGCTTGTGCGGGTGTCAGTGTGATAGTAGAAGGGAAAAGGTTTTGTTGCACGCGCACGGGGGTGTTCTGCAGGGCGTTCATAAAACGGTCATACATTATGCGCTCGCGGGCGTGCACAATGTCCACAAGCATTGCCTGTTCTTCTAACTTGCAGAAAATATATCGGTTATCTATGATGAAATAGGGAATGTTCTCAGAAATGTTTTCCGGGGAAAGACTGTTGTCAGGTGTCTGCGTACAAAGGTCGGCTTCCAATTGCGTGCTTTCTGGGGCGCTGACTTTCTCTGTCTGGATGCCTTTTAGGAAATCTTCCCAGCCCGATGGTGAGGTTCGTTCTTTAAAGGAATTGCTGGAAAAACTGCTGAAATGACTGCCTGAGTTGGTATGTGCCGGCACGGTGTCAAAAGGATTGTAGTTGCGGTTGACACCGGTGGAGGGCAGAACGATTTCGTGATTGGCAGGACGTTCCGGGGCGACGGCGCTCATATCCACGTCAAAGTCGATTTGCGGTGTCAGCGACATAGTGCCTAAGGATTTTTTCACGGCGGAATTGAGGAAGCCGAACATCAGTTTCTCGTCTTGCAGTTTGACTTCTACCTTGGTCGGACTGACGTTAATATCAATGGAAGACGGATCTATTTCTATTTCAATGAAATAGGCGGGGCGATAGCCTTGCGGGATTAATTCGGAGTAGGCGGTCTCCACGGCGTAATTGAGCAGATTGTGGCGCACGTACCGATGGTTGATAAACATATACTGTTCGCTCTTTTTCTTTTTGGCATTTTCCGGTTTGGCAATGAAACCGGTGATTTTCATAAAGTCTGTAACTTGCTCAACGGGGAACAGTTTGTCTTTAAAATGGTTGCCGAAGATGTTGACGATACGTTGGCGGAAATTGGAATTTTCGAGTTTGAGGAGTAGTTTGCCGTTATGATAGAGGGTAAAGGCAAGTTCGTGGTGGATAAGAGCAACGCGGTAAAATTCCTCCTCGATGTGCGTCATCTCTATATTGTCGGATTTCAAGAAGTTGCGACGGGCGGGTACGTTGAAGAAGAGGTTCTTCACGGCCACGGAGGTGCCGTCTGTGGTGGCGATAACCTCGTGGGCCTTGATTTCCGCGCCTTCGATGAGGACGAGCGTGCCGGTGGCATCTGCTGCGGGTTTGGTCTTGAGTTCCACGTGGGCGATGGCCGCGATGGAGGCGAGCGCCTCGCCGCGGAAGCCCTTGGTGGTAAGGCGGAACAGGTCGTCGGCGCTGCGCAACTTGGAGGTGGCGTGCCGTTCAAAGCAGAGCCGTGCGTCATTGAAGGACATACCTTTGCCATTGTCGATGACTTGGATAAGCGTGCGTCCTGCGTCTTTGACGATGAGTTGGATTTCCGTGGCACCCGAATCGACTGCATTTTCAATGAGCTCTTTCACCACGGAGGCGGGCCGTTGCACAACCTCGCCAGCAGCAATCTGATTGGCGACTGCATCAGGAAGAAGTCGTATGATATCCATGGAATTAGAGAATTGAGATTAGAAGAAGAATTTGAAGCAAATGAAAGCCAGGATGATGGCGAAGAAAAGCATGGTGACGATAGTCAGCCATGGAATGTGCTTCTTGTCGTCAGCGTGGCGGCGCTTGTTGGACCATTCGCGATGCAGTTGGTCCGCAAAATCCTGACGTTTGTCACCTGTTTGCTGTTCCTTGTTCGGATCGTAAAACCGCGGCTTGTAGTTGAATTCCCGGGTCTCGTGTTTGTCAATATTAAATAGAGGCATGGTTCAAATTTTTGAAAGCGCAAAGGTACATAATAATTGTTTATGTTTACGCCTTCTGAAAAAAGTACTCAGTGAACAGCCGATGAGCTTGCATTCATTTCGAGGTGCATAAAAACAACAGCTCATTGACAACTTGTATCAGTGGGCTGGAAATTTTTTTTGTTGTTACGCAGGCTTTGATTTCCGTAGGGAATAAGCTTAAGAGCAAATATTTAACGTTTAAGGTTTAAAGTTTAAAAGGACTGCGTAGCACATTCCCGCATTCCCTCATTATCGCATTCCCTCATTATCGCATTATCACATTATCACATTCCCGCATTCCCTCATTATCGCATTATCACATTATCACATTACCGCATTATCGCATTATTCAGTGCAGCACGCTCGCTAAAATCTCCACTGATTCGATGTCGCGGATCTGCTCGTTATGGACCTGATAGTATTTAATCAGATAATGAAGAAGGTTGTTGCGCGTATGGCGGGTTACCTGTTGGGTGGCTTCGCTAAGCAGCAGCTGCGACATGTACCGGCTCTCCGTTTGCGGAATCTCATCATTCTCATCTATATAGTATGATTGAAAACGATTCTCGCTCAAGGAGAAATAGCAATCCTTGTCAGAGTAATTATTTTCGGGGAAGAAACCTAATACGACGCTTAAGCGTAACAAAAATCGCAACGGCAGTTCCAATAAATCTACTTCCGGTTCCGAAATTTTCAAAATTTCCTCCTGTAAGAAATTGAACAGGACCTCATCTTCACCAGAGTCAAACAGGAGTTTGTACAACAGTTCATTATAGAACATCAGTATGGAACTTCTTGCAGGATCGAACGACCACTCCGCACCGACATCATTTCTACTGATATCCTTGAGATACAACAGGCGGTCGCTATTGTGGTCGTCGTACGTGATACTGACTAATGCCAACGGAGTGAAAATACTCGCCCTAAAGCGGCTTTTCTTACTAAAAGCACCTTTTACGATGAAAGACTGCACGCCGCGTTTTTCCGTGAAAATCTTCACTATCAGCGACGTATCAGAATACTTGGTACTATGCAGAACAATGCCGGGGGTTGTGAGGAGCATAAGGTTTCAGGTTTCAAGTTTCAGGTTTCAGGTTGTTTTCTCTCATATTCTCATTGCATTTGGGCAAAGCAGAACAAGTGACGTATTAGCTTTTGCTTTCGCTTACGATATCGGAATGTTTTTTTGGGGTAAGCATTAATGGCTACAACTTTTGGAGGGCTTTAATTCACGAACAGGAACTTGGCAACGATTTTCTCTTTGCCCGTTTCATCCGAGCACATCACATAATATACGCCGGTGGCGGGTCGCTTTCCAAAATGGTCAATGCAATTCCAGACGAGTTCGCCGCCATTGCTGTAACCTTGCCATACCAATCGGCCGGACGCATCCGTGATTTTGCACAAAGAGTTGGCTTTTAAGCCATTGACTGCCACAGGCCCACTATAGCCATGCCGCACGGGATTGGGATATACGGGCAAATACTCGTACGTTTCAAAACCGCCCGTGGCCGTGCCCCTGTAACTTACCAAACCTTTTGAAGTTCCAAAAAAGACTTCGCCACTCAACGGATCAACGCTGATAGCCGTTATCTGATTGCTAAACAACGGATTATCCTCTGCTGTAAAATGAAGCAGTTGTTCCTGTCCGTCTTCACTCATCAAAAACACGCCGGCCTTGCTGGTTCCAATCCATTTTCGATTCGCGCCATCTACGGCAATTGCTGTAATCTCTTCAAATTCAAGAAGTACGGAAACATAACCATCCTGTTCCAACAATATGTTTTTAGGATGGGCTGTGCCATCAAAAATCTTGGATGGGTATTTGATATACTTGACACCTTTGTCCGTACCAATCCAGATTTCGCCTTCTAAATCTTCAGCGATGCAATACACCGTAGAAGAGTTCACCTCAGCCGCAATGTTCATATCCACGCGGGCGAATTTGTCATCACCAAGGTTGTCATACGTTCCATTATCATAAAAAGCCACCAAATGATATCGGTTAAATTGGTCATCACGCGGATAGGTTATCCATTTGTAGCCGCGGGAATCCACTAAAAGATGTTCCGCCACAACATTCTGGCTTCCGGCTGTAAGTACGCCACTTCCAATATTATAAGAATGCCACGTCCCATTCGGCTCCATCATTTTCAACATCTTATCACAAAAGCTGTTCGTCATCCACAGATTACCCTTTTTATCAAAGCCGAGACCAGAGACAAACGTAGAGCCGTTTTGATTGGAATCCAAACGGGAATTTCGCGCATTATAGTGTTGACTAATCTGTTGATTGGAGCATTTGAACAGTCCGTTTCCCCAAGAAGCCACATACCATTCGGATTCGTTGTTCGGATTAATAATCACATTATTCAAATCGTAGGAGCCCTGTTGGGCATCATAATTCATAAAACTATTGGCATCATACTTCCATTCTTGATTTCCAAACCAACTCATAGATGAGCGCACCCAACAGGGCGCGTAACCTGAGCCCTTACGAGAACCGGGGACCACCGCTGTCACCCCATTATAGCTGCAAATACTTTCAGCCGCTGACGAATACGGACCGTTTTGCACAAAGAACCTATAATCAAAATATTCTCTGTTGTATAAAACCAATCCATACGTTTTGTCTGCTGCCCAGATATAATTTCCATCCAACACGGCTTCCTGACAATTAGGGTAATTGTTATCCGAATACCAATAGGCCAGAAACGTAGGATTCAGGTCTTCATCCAGCGTTTGAACGTAATCCCAATTGCAAACAGCCAACTCCTTATCCGTAGAAGTCAGGGAACGGATGACACTATACGCCCGACCTGTATTTTCCCAACCATTATCCGTTCTTACATAGAGCGAATCTCCCCCGCCTCCTATCAAAGAATGTTTATTGGCGAATATTTTGCCGGCAAAGGACACCATTTGACAAAACATAGCCCTGTCATCCGAAACTTCCAAATTCCATTCCATAAAGTTGGCGGGATTGTTATGATTAAGCGGAAGACTGAATACCCCCTGATTCGTGCTTATAAAATAACGACTCCCCGACACTGCCATATCCTGCGCCACATATTGGGAGCCCTCTTTTTTAGTAAACCAAGAATCCTCAACCACTAATTCTTCCGGATCAAACACCACGATACCAAAAGGATACACCAAATACAGTTGCCCGTTGTACGAGCGTATGCTGGAAATAGATTTGGAACCGGTAATTGGCTTATCTTTGACATTGCTGACATTATACAACTTGTCATTTTTTATCACATCAATATTGCCATTGGCATAACCTATGATAAGCGCTTTCGAAACTTTGTCATAATACACTTTGGCAATATCAATATCCGAGAGTCCATCGACTTTACTCCAGGACGTGAGATCCGGATGTTCCTGATATGCTGTGGACTTATCCAACAAAAGCAAACCATTGTCGGTAGCAGCATACACATAGTCGTCGGCGACCGCCACCGAATGGAAAAACATCATAGGGATGTGTGCTCTAAATTTTCCGATGGGGGTTTGAGCCACAACCATCTGGCTAATCAGCATACCCAAAAGAACAATGACTATTTTTTTCATAAGGATTGGTTTAGCAGAGATGATTTGAGTTTTCGCGCAGGGAGTAAAGATGTCAGCAAACTGATAACAAGCACCGTAACTAACACGATGAGGAAGTCCGTCACTTTCATTTGGACAGGATAGTACGGAATCAGGTAGTTGCTATCGGGGCCGCCCAATTTCACGATATGGAAAATCTGTTGCAGAAGACAGATAAGAGCGCCCAAAAGCATGCCAGCGATACCGCCAATAGCGGAGATGAGCATTCCTTCGTATAGAAAAATACGCTGAATCAGGCCCTTGTCCGCACCCATTGTCCGAAGGATAAGGGTATCTTGTTGTTTTTCAAGAACAAGCATTCCTAACGATCCAATGATATTGAAGGCAGCCACCAACAGGATAAATGCCAAAATCACATATATGATGAGTTTTTCCGACTGCATGGTTTTGAAAAGGGACGCTTCCTGCTGATATTTGTTTTGCACCATATATTTGTCACCTACGATGCGTTGTATTTCGGCTTGTGTTTTCTTATAATCCGCATTTTTTTTCAGTTGGATCTCGACAGACGTGGCCTCATCCTCATATCTCATTAGCGCGCGGGCAAATTCAATCGGGCAGAACACCAACTCCTGGTCATAATTGGTATTTGTGCAGAACACACCTGTAGGAGTAAGCAATTCCGTATTGAAAGCATCTGCCGGATTGGCCAGATTCTTTTTCGTGCGTTTGGGATAAAACAGTTTCATTCGATCGTATGCTTTCAAATTAACCAGGAGACGGCCCGCCACCGCTGTTCCCAATACGGCACACGGCTCTGTTCCGCGTTGCAGGTCGAACGTCCCATCAATAAGCAGATTCTCGTAATGGTTGTCGGTCACGTAATCTTTCTCCACACCCTTGATTTTCAGTAATTCCTGCCGTTCCTGATAGGTGGTCAGCACCATATCGCTGACTACCTCATAAACTTTGTCCACTTCGGGCAACGCGGCGATTTTTGATTTTGGGAAATCCTCCATCGCAAACGACTTGCCTTCCACCAATGTAACCTCGAAATCCGGGTTAAACGCATTAAACCAGCCGCCAATCATATTCTGCATGCCGTTAAATACAGACAGCACTACCACCAACGCCGCGCTGCTGACCATGATACCCAACATGGATACAACAGACAACACGTTGATGACATTATGTTTCTTTTTGGAAAACAAATATCTCGTTGAAATAAACAAAGCTGTTTTACGCAGGGCGGTTTTCACAGTTTACTGTTTCAAAAGTCTGTCAATATTTTCCATATAATCTAACGTGTCGTCAATGAAGAACTCCAATTGAGGAACCACGCGAAGCTGATTTTTGATTTTCTGCCCCAAACGGAAGCGGATATCTTTCGTATTAGCGCGAATGGCGGCCATTACCACATCCTTGTCTGGAGCCATATAGATGCTCAAATAGGCGCGTCCGATGGACAAGTCTGAGGTAATCGTTGCTTTGGTGACCGTAATCATGCAGCCATAGATATTCTTACTGTCTTGGAGGAAAATATTAGCCAGTTCTTTTTGTAATAAGGATGCGATTTTCTGCTGTCTTGTGGAATTCATAGTCTGTTTTTTAAAGGCGGCAAACGTACACAAAAAAAACGAATTTCCCCATGTCTGCAAAATAGAATTTTTCAAGTTATGCACAACAAAAAAGAGAGCCGTTCAAACATTCTGTCAGCACATTATTTTTTGTATTTTTGCGGCCTTTTGAAAACACTCCGTTAACAATGAACGATTACAATACCAAACGCAACAAACTCGTCATTCGTGAGTATGGGCGTAATGTGCAGAAAATGGTTGAAGAAGCTTTGCATATCGAAGACCGTGACAAACGCAATGAAACCGCCCGTGCCATCGTGCGCGTAATGGCACAGCTCAATGAAGTCAAAGACCCTGCAACCGTTTCCAAGCAGGAATCTCTCGACTATTGGCACAAACTCTGGGACCATCTTTACATCATGTCCGATTACCAATTGGATGTTGACAGTCCGTTTCCAAAACCAAAGCCGGATACTACCCAAAAAGAAATTGTCAAACCGGATTACAACAAGCACCACATTTCCTACCGCACGTATGGACGCAACATGGAGAATGTCATCCGAGAAGTGTCTTCTTATCCGGAAGAAGAGCGTCAGCGCATGGCCCAACTGTTGGCCAATGATTTAAAAATGATGTACCTGACGTACAATCGTGACTCTGTAAACGATGTCCTGATTTCAAAGCAGCTCGCCGAGCTGTCCAACGGCGCCCTCAACGTCCCTGAGGATTTCGCCTTTACCGACACCAAGTCCCTTCTCCATACGGTGAACAGCAATCCTACATTCTATGTCACCCCGACCAAGAAGAAGAAAAAGAAAAAAAAGAAAAAGAAAAAAACAACCCCTACGGAATGAACATTATAGAAGTACACAACATATCCAAGCGGTATGCCAATCATTTGGCGCTGGATAATGTTTCCCTTTCCATAAAAAAAGGCATCGTATTCGGTTTGTTAGGTCCCAACGGAGCCGGCAAAACGACCCTTATCCGTATGCTCAACCAAATCACGTTTCCAGATTCTGGCGAAATCTTTTTTCAAGGACATCCCTTAGAGTCCGACGACGTGCGCCAAATCGGGTACCTGCCGGAAGAACGTGGTCTTTACAAAAAGATGAAGGCCGGCGAACAGGCCATGTACCTGGCCCGGCTCAAAGGACTGGACCGGAATACCGCCTATCATCGCCTCCGCGACAAATTCAAACAATATGGCATTTTGGACTGGTGGGGACGTCCCGTCGAGGAACTTTCCAAGGGTATGCAGCAAAAACTGCAATTCATCATCACCATTTTGCACAAACCTTCCTTTTTGATTTTGGACGAGCCCTTCAGCGGCTTCGATCCTATCAATACCAATTTGCTGAAAGAGGAAATTCTTCAACTCAAGAAAGAAGGCACCACCATCATTCTCTCTACCCACAACATGGCTTCTGTAGAAGAAATCTGCGATGAAATCGCGTTGATAAACCAATCGCAGAAGATTTTGGAAGGAAACCTTTACGACCTTAAAAAGGCCTTCAAGAAAAATATGTTCTCTGTCGAAATACCGACTGAAACGCCCGCCCTTACCGAAATTTTATCCCATCAGTTTGAAATCATCGAACAAAAAGAGCTTCCCCATTCCATCCAATACGACATTCATCTTCCCGAAGGCAAGCAAGCCAACGACTTGCTCAATGCCGTGATGAGCAATAGCGAAATACTATCCTTCCGAGAAATATTGCCCTCAATGAACGAAATCTTCATTGAGCAAGTTGAAACCTTCAATAAAGAACATGGCCATGAAAAATAACAACACGCTGCTTATCATATCCCGCGAATATCTAACTCGCGTTCGCAAAAAATCGTTCATCATCCTCACCATTCTGCTTCCAATATTGATAGCCGCTGCCATCGTTGTACCCGTGCTGTTAGTTTTACAAAGCGAGAAAACGCAATGCGCCAACGTGTTAGTGGTCGATGACACCGAAATCTTCATCAATGCCTTTGAACAAAACGACAACGTCACTTTTAGTTACGCCTCCGGTGATATCGACTTTTTGAAAAACGACGCCTTCAACAACGAAAAATACGATTGCGTTTTCCATATTCTCAACATCTCTCAAGGACTAAAATCCAACCTGTATTATAAAAAGCATATTCCCAATAATTTACGTTCCAATTTGGAGAGTCAGATGGATGAGATATTCTTTGATCGCATGCTGCAGGATTCTCTGAATATCAATTTGGAAAAATTCGAAAAATTGCAAGAACTCACCAAATCGGATATCACAACCATTCAAGTGGACGATGAAGGTCACGAGCGCGAGAATATTGCCGAAATGAATGAAGCCATCGGGATGATATGCGGTTTTTTCATTTACTTCATCATTGTAATTTTCGCCAGCCAAGTATTACGTGGTGTTTTGGAAGAAAAGAGCAACCGTATCGTTGAAGTGCTGATTTCGTCGGTCAAGCCCATGCAACTGTTGGTGGGCAAAATCGTCGGTATCGCCCTCGTCGGCATTACGCAGTTCCTCATCTGGATATTGCTCACAATGGGAATTGTTTCCGCGATTGGCATTGCCGCGCCCAAAATCATGGACACGCCAACTGCGACAGAACTTACCGCCGGCGATGCAACGGCTCAAGACATTCCCTCTATGGATGACCTTTCCACCGGCCTCAGCATTTTCAAGCAAATCAACGACTATTTCCCGATTTCCTTCACAGAGATACTCCTTTGCTTTTTCTTCTTCTTCGTCGTGGGATATCTGATTTACGCATCCTTATTTGCGGCCACTGGTTCTGTGGTGGACACGGAAAGCGACTCTCAGCAATTCACACTGCCCGTCACCATCCCGCTGTTTTTATCCATCATTTTAATACCGACGATTGCCAGCAATCCAAACGGACAACTGGCTTTCTGGTTTTCCATGATTCCTCTGACATCGCCCATTACAATGATGGTCAGACTGCCGGCTGGTGTGCCTGCATGGCAATTGCTCACTTCTATGGCAGTGGCCTTACTGTTCCTCCTATTCTGCATCTGGTTTGCTGCTAAAATCTACCGTATGGGCATCCTCATGTACGGAAAGAAGAGCGGATGGAAGGAAATCCTTCGTTGGCTGAAAAAGGCCTGAAAATTTATGATGACGGGAATTATTCTGCGGATGCCACCCGCGAAGGTATAACAGGTAACCAACACACTAAAGAAGTTTACAATATTTATTATTTATGAGAAAATTTACTACTACAAAT
>JAZUEE010000132.1:0-3225 GCA_045639985.1 Bacteroidales bacterium | reverse complement strand
CCTGAAACTTGAAACCTGAAACCTGAAACTTCACACTACTCGTCCAGTTTGTGCAGCGCGAAGCAGTATGCGCCAATTGTGGTGGCTTCGCTGGTGCCAATGTGCGAGGTGATGATGCCAAGGCGTTTCTGGGTGTCGCATACGACGGTCTCGTCGGTGCCGTAAATTGGGATGGTCTGTTTTTTTCCTTTGATAAATTCAGCGAACTCTTGTTCATCTTCTAAATTATATACGTAGGAAGGTATGCGTGGCAGCGTGTCGTTTTTGCGGGTGTGCATTTCGGCTCTCAGTTCGCGGAGTAGGGCGGGCATGAAGTATTTGTGCGATTTGGATAGTCCGCCGCCCAACACGATGATGCCGTCCAAGATGGTGACACAATGCGCGATGGTGTAGCCGGCCACTTCGCCGAAGGTTTCGAAGGCCCTGCGGGCGGCCGTCTGGTCGCCGTTTTTCTTTCCTTCGGCTATCTGGAAGATGTCGAAAGTGTCAGTATAAGATGGCGCATTGGGGTCGTTGCTATATTGATTGTAGTAATGTAGCACGGCGCGTAAAGATACGCCTTCTTCGGCAATGAGTTCCGGCTGCAATTTGTTGGGCGTGCAGTAGATTTCGGAACAGCAGTTGTCGCCTATATACATATTATTATATGTTGTGACTCCAATGCCGAAACCGGTGCCGAGAATAAAACCGATAAGGTTATGATACTCTTTCACGCTGCCGGCTTCTTGCAGTTTGCGGTTTACCTCAGGGAGCGTGCCCGCCAATGCTTCTCCGTATGTGAATAGGTCGGCATCGTTGTTGATGAACACGGGCAATCCGAATTTGCGTTCTAAGAAAGGTCCGAGTGCCACGCCGCCTTCGAAGGCGGGAAAGTTCGTGAGCCGGGTGGGGAAGATGCCGTTGGGGTAATCTGCCGGTCCCGGGAAGGCAAAACTGATGGCCACGGGCTTTTCGGGTAAGGCGTTTATGGTCTGCTCAAACCCGCTGACGAGATTGGCCATGCATTTGTCCAAGTCATGGGATTCGGAAGGATATTCTATGGTTTGCGTGATGGCTTTGTTGCCTTGCAATGCGTTGAAACGGAAATGGGTGCCACCTGCATCCAAGGTTAAAACGATTCTTTTGTCGTGGTTGTACATAAGATGAAATTTAGGAATGAAGCCGCGAAGATACAAAAATGTCGGCACCGCCAGCGTTGAAAATACTCGTAAATTAAAATTTTCCCCTGGTGCCAACGAAATTTTGTATAAATTTGCGCCTTAAAATTTTCACTATGGTAGATGACAAAAAAATTATCTTTTCAATGGTGAATGTCAGCAAGACATTCCCTCCCCAAAAACAAGTATTAAAAAACATATATCTCTCCTTTTTCTATGGAGCCAAGATTGGTGTCTTGGGTTTGAATGGTGCCGGAAAATCATCTTTGTTGAAAATTATCGCCGGTATTGATAAATCCTATCAGGGCGAAGTCGTCTTTTCGCCAGGTTATTCTATTGGCTATCTTCCCCAAGAACCACAGTTGGATGATGAGTTGACGGTAAAGGAGGTTGTTCAACAAGGTGTCCAAAAGATTGTGGATGTGTTGAAAGAGTACGAGGACGTGAATATGAAGTTCGCCGAACCGATGAGTGATGATGAAATGAACAAGCTTATTGAACGTCAGGGCGAGCTGACTGAACTGATTGATCAATATGACGCATGGGAGCTTGATTCCAAATTGGAACGTGCTATGGATGCGTTGCGTTGTCCCGAAGGTGACACGTTGGTGAAGTACCTTTCGGGAGGCGAGCGCCGTCGTGTGGCATTGTGCCGTCTCCTGCTGACTGAACCGGATATCCTCTTGTTGGATGAACCGACCAACCATTTGGATGCTGAATCGGTGGAATGGTTGGAAGCACACCTTCAGCAATATAAAGGTACTGTCATCGCCGTTACCCATGATCGATATTTCTTGGATCATGTGGCGGGTTGGATTCTTGAATTGGATAGAGGCGAGGGCATTCCCTGGCAGGGTAACTACTCCTCTTGGCTGGAACAAAAGTCCAACCGTTTGGCGATGGAGGCAAAGCAGGAAAGCAAGCGCATGAAGACATTGGAAAGAGAATTGGAATGGGTACGTATGGCTCCAAAGGCACGTCATGCAAAATCCAAAGCCCGTTTGAACGCATACGATAAGTTGCTGAATGAGGATGTGAAAGAAAAAGAGGAAACGTTGCAGATTTTCATCCCCAACGGCCCTCGTTTGGGTAATAATGTGATTGAAGCTATCCAAGTGAAAAAGGCCTTTGGCGATAAATTGCTGTTTGATGACCTTAATTTCAAACTTCCGCCTAATGGTATTGTTGGCGTGATTGGCCCAAATGGTGCGGGAAAGACGACGCTCTTCCGTCTTATTATGGGATTGGAAAAACCTGACACGGGCGATTTTAAAGTGGGTGAAACCGTAAAAGTCGGCTATGTGGACCAACAACATACGGTTATTGACCCTGAAAAAACAGTGTGGGAGGTTGTCTCAGAAGGAAACGAACAAATTATGATGGGCGGACGCCTCATCAATTCCAGAGCTTACCTCTCGCGTTTTAATTTCAGTGGCACCGAGCAGAACAAGAAAGCCGGTGTGCTTTCCGGTGGCGAACGCAATAGGTTGCATCTTGCACTGACACTTAAATCCGAAGCCAATGTCCTATTGCTTGACGAACCGACCAATGATATAGATGTCAATACATTGCGTGCATTGGAAGAGGGATTGGAGAATTTTGCCGGATGTGCGGTGGTCATTTCCCATGACCGCTGGTTCTTAGACAGAATATGTACGCATATTTTGGCTTTTGAAGGTGATTCCCAAGTCTATTTCTTTGAGGGTAGTTATACGGAATATGAGGAAAATAAGAAAATGCGTTTGGGCAATGTGACACCGAAGAGAATCCATTATAAGAAGATTACCATAATTTAAGTTTCACAAGCTCATCCAGCGAACTGGGAATGAGCACTTCAGCATATTTCCCAAAGAAGCTGAAACTTTGGAAGATTGTTTCATTCGGAAATTTTTCACGGGCAGGAATCTCATTTGTCGAATCAAGGTTTCAAGCATCCGATTGGCACTACAAACACTCCATCCTTGCGGCGATAGGCATATTCACCCACAGCCGACAGTACCATCATAAAAGATGGTTCCGGCATTTTGACCGTGTCGATCTTCGAGGCCAACGAGAGCAGATTGGCAGC
>JAZUEE010000131.1:0-12452 GCA_045639985.1 Bacteroidales bacterium | reverse complement strand
CAATGCCGTCCCTTCTACGATAGTTTCAGGTTATACTACCAATGACTGGATTATTTCGCCAGCTATTAATTTTACAAGTGGGGCTATTTTGTCTTTTTATGCGCGAGAAATCATGGACGATTATGGTCCTGAAACCATGCGTGTCCTTTACTCAACGACGGGCAATTCCCCTCAAGATTTTACAGAAATACAAACAGTGTCTGTTGGTACTACTGAATGGACAGAGTACACTTATTTTATTCCCGCAAATGCAACGTATGTAGCTATCAATTGTGTGTCTGACGATGTTTTTGCATTGCTTATTGATGATATCTCTATTAATGCAGTGCCTACTGAGCCTACCATCAGTGTTGCTTCTCAATCTTTTGATTTCGGTACTTTAATGGCTGGAACAAATTCAGTGAAACAAACGTATGTTATGGCATACAATTTAACTGAAGATATTACAGTGACAACAACGGCTCCTTTTGCTGTTTCTACGGACAACGTTACTTTTGCCTCTACTGTTTCAATGGCACAAAACGGTGGCACATTGTATATCCAATATGCCCCTGTTTCTGCTAACAATGATGAAGGAACGGTTACATTATCATCTGATAGTGTTGACGATGTGATAATCACTCTTACAGGAAACGCTTTTGAATGCGAAACAATTACGAATTTTCCGTATGAAGAAGACTTTGAATCTATATCAGGATCCAGCTGTTGGCAGGTTGTTGATGCTAATGAAGATGGAAACGAAGATGGTGGTAGCATTGTTTTTTCTTCTTATTCCGAGGATAATTTAGGTGTTTATGTGTATTTCTTCTCTGAAATGAATAATGCCGATGATTGGTTGATTTCTCCTGAATTGGAATTAGGTACCAATATGTTGGCTTCTTTTGATTATCTGACCCATTATTTTTATCCGGAAAAATATTCAGTGTATGTTATTCCAGAAGGTGCAACCTACCAAACAGCCGTAAATGTGGTTCCTACGCAAGAAGTCTTGAACTCTGATTGGAATACTCAAAACGTTGACCTTAGCGCATATGAAAACCAAACCGTTAGATTAGCTGTCAAAGTTGAGTCAGATGCGGATGCGTATTATATTGCATTTGATAATTTTAGAGTATGGTCTCAAGAAAATGCTTCTCTTGAAGTAACACCTACTTCCATGTCCTTCTCCGCAACAACAACGGAAGCTTCCGCTGCTCAAACAGCTCACGTTGTGGCATTTCTTGCCAACGAAGGTGTAACTGTTTCTGTCGTTGCTCCTTTTGAAGTTTCTTTAGATGGCGAGGTGTATGGTACATCCGCAACTATCCCTGGTTCTGCTCTTGTTGAAAGCGATTTGTATGTACGTCTTAATTCTTCTGTAGCAGGTCATTTCAATGGTGCCGTGACGTTGGCTAATGGTGAGACTTCAGCCACTGTTACATTGTCAGGAGATGCGTTTGACTGTTCTATTCCAATGTCTTTGCCATTTACAGAAGATTTTGAAGGCGAATTGTCTTCATGTTGGAATAATATTGATAATGATGGTGACGGCTTCACTTGGAGAAGCACAATAGGAACCGTGCTTACTGCTCATAATAGTCAAGGGGCTTATACAAGCGCTTCTTATGATAACCCGACATATACGGCCCTGACACCTGACAACTGGTTGATTACTCCAATGTTGTCTATCCCTGCAGAAGGTGCTACCATCACATGGTGGGTTGCTGCTTCAGATCCTAATTATCCAGATGACCACTATCAAGTTAGAGTATCTAACTCTGGTGCTAATGTTGCCGACTTCACGGATGTTGTTTATGATGAAACTATACAGTCTGATGAATGGGGTAAAAGATATGCCTATATTCCTTCATACGCAGGACAAAATGTACGTATCGCTTTTGTTCACAATAATTCCTATGACGTGTATATGATGAAAATTGACGATATCGAAGTGTATTCTGGCGGCGTGGATGTTGCTGAATTTGCAAACGAAGCACGTGTTTATCCGAATCCGGCCAACAATTTGCTCAATGTGAAAGCTAATGCCAATATCAATTTGGTGGAAGTATTCAATGTGATGGGGCAGAAAGTGGCTTCCTTCGACGCTAATGACACCTACACCCAAATCAATACATCCGAATTAGAAAGTGGTGTATATACGATTAGAATTCACACCGAAAATGGTATGATTAATCAGAAATTTACGGTGGCTCGTTAATCGCCGTAATTGCCAATATTTTGAATCCCGATGCGCTCGCATCGGGATTTTTTTTGTCTCCATCAAGCTTTTCTTTGAAGGTGAAATATTCCATATTCTTTGTTGATGTTTTTTTTAGAAATGGCGTGCTTTGCTTGATTAGAATATGTACATTTGCAGGCATTCTGAAGAAATATCAATGATAAAAAAATACACACTTTCCCTTATCGCTTTTTTTTGTGTTTGTATTGCTTTTGGACAGCAACGAGAATTGGTGATTTTACACACCAATGACACGCATAGCCAGATAGAACCGCTGACAACAATGACAGATTACAATGTGGGCGGCTTCCTTCGCCGTGAAGCTGTGATTCGTTCCGTTCGCGAAGAACATCCCGATGTCTTGCTCTTGGATGCCGGCGATTTTTCTCAAGGAACGCCATATTATAATTTCTTCAAGGGGCGCACGGAAGTGAAACTCATGAATGCGATGGGCTACGATGTCTGCACGCTGGGAAATCACGAGTTTGATTATGGAACGAAGTCTTTGGCCAGATTGTTGAAAAAAGCTAAGTTTACGATTGTTTGCTCAAACTATGACTTTAAGAATAAATCTCTGCAAAAGTCTGTCAAAAAAAATGTTGTCTTGGAGAAAAATGGACTTAAAATAGGAATCTTCGGATTATTAACGGATGTCCATTCGATAGTTTCTCAAAAGATGGATGAAGAAGCCCTTTATTTGGATCCTGTGCGTACTGCTCAAAACGAAGTGGAAGAGCTGAAATCTGTCGGCTGCCAATTGATAATATGCCTCTCTCATCTTGGAGTGGATGAAAATACAATCAATGATTATACAATTGCGGAATCTGTCTCTGGTATTGATATAATTATTGGCGGCCATTCCCATAAGGAATTCCAACAGCCGGTAGTGATTGGTAATACGCGGATTTACCAAATGGCGAAAAGTGGGAAAGGCATAGGAAAAATCACATTGCAATATTAATTAACCTTATATTCTGATAAATTTGTTCTTATGGCTGAAAATTTGAAACTGGTATCTGATCTTGCTCTGATTTTGATTTCGGCAGGTGTGGTGACAATTGTATTTAAACTGCTAAAACAACCTTTGGTGTTGGGTTATATCGTGGCCGGCTTTATAGTAGGCCCCCATTTGCACATATTTCCCACGGTGACGGATATTGCCGAGGTGGAGGTCTGGTCTGAAATCGGTATTATTTTCCTTCTTTTCGGCTTGGGACTCGAATTTAGTTTTAAAAAGCTTTTCAGTGTGGGAAGTAAGGCCTTTGTAACTGCCTTGCTTGGAATATTGTCTATGATGGGCGTGGGAACTATCCTGGGTTATGTGATGGGTTGGAAGACGATGGAGAGCATATTCCTCGGCGGTATGTTGGCGATGTCATCCACCACAATCATTATCAAGGCATTCGAGGATATGAAGTTGAAAAACGAACCCTTTGTTGATTTGACGATGGTGGTGCTTATTATTCAAGATATTGTGGCCGTCGTGATGATGGTGCTGCTTTCAACGGCTTCCGCCAGTCAGCAAGGCGCCGGAAAGGAAATGCTGTTCAGCATCATTAAATTACTCTTTTTCCTGGTCTTGTGGTTTGTGGTTGGTATTTTTATTATCCCATCCTTTTTTAAGAAGTTTAAAAAATACATTAATGATGAAACCCTTTTGATTATTTCCATAGGGCTCTGTTTTGGTATGGTGGTAATTGCAAATAATGTGGGATTTTCTTCAGCTTTGGGGGCCTTTGTGATTGGCTCTATTTTGTCTGAAACCATCGAAAATGAAAGAATTATCGAGTTGACAAAAAGTATTAAGGACCTTTTTGGCGCTATCTTCTTTGTCTCGGTAGGTATGATGATAGATCCTCAAATTCTGGTCCAATATTGGAAACTGATAGTTTCTCTTGTGATTATCACATTGGTTATTAAAGCGGCCGTATCTACGCTTTCTGCTTTGGTGGCAGGTGCCACGCTGGAGGAGTCTATAAAAACCGGGTTTACGTTGTCACAAGTGGGCGAGTTTGCTTTTATTATCGCATCTGTCGGCGTAACGTTAGGTGTTATGCCCAAACATATTTATCCGGTGGTTATTGCGGCATCCGTTATCACTACCTTTACAACTCCTTATTGGATTAAGGCGGCAAATCCTTTTTATAAGATGTTGAATAACAAATTGTCTCCAGCTACGAAAGCGAAAATGGATAGCTATTCGCTGTTGGGGAAACAACGTGGCAATAAAAATTGGAAGAGCGTTATTACGGATACCCTGCCTCGAGTGCTGATTTTTTCGGTGTTGAGTTTTGCCCTTTTGGCCATCTTGTGTGATCATCTGATCCCTTTTATTAAAGGTTTTGATTTGGTGAAATCTCTTCCTCGAAATTTGCTGAATTTATTAAGCACGTTGTTGTGCCTGTTGGCTGTATCGCCTTTCTTGGTTGGAATTGTTCGCAATAGCCATAAGACAAGACAATTGTATTCGGATTTGGCCAAGAAGAGCAAAGGAAATGTTTTGGTCATTACGGTTTGGACACTGATCCGTTTTGGAATAGCTGCTTTTTTTGTCGGCTCCATTTTAGTGACCTATTATAAATATACCAAGTGGGTGGTTATTCTTATTGCTTGCGTTTTGGTCGCTTTTTTAGTCTTTTCGAGTAATGCTTTGAAAAGATTTACCTTTTTGGAAAATACTTTTGTGGAGAATTTGAATGCGAAGGAAAATGAAGCCCAATAGGATTCTTTATCTTCGCTGAAAATGATAATGATGCAAAAATTAACATATTTGTGTTAATTTTAAAATTAACAATTAATTCTTAATATTTTTGCTATATATCTTTGTGTCAATATGATATATGGTTGTTCTGGGTGGTTGTTGTATTAATAATGGTTAATAATGAGAAAATAACTTGACAACGCTGTTTCGCTATGGTATTTTTGCCGCCGATTAGTTTAAAACATCGTGGCAATGGAAAAAAAAGTGTATCGTAGCAAAGGACTATTATTCTTATTATTAATTTGTTTTTCGTGTTTGCGAGGTGTGTCGCAAATCGACCATTCTTTCTCTCCGTATGATTTGTCTTTGAAACAAGCTGTTGAATATAGCATTCAACGCGATTATGAAGGCCTTAAACCCTATTTCGAGGAGGCCTATCAGAAATATCCAACTATTCCAAGAGGCATTTTGGAGGCGGTCGCGTATGTTTATACTCGTTTTTCCAAACAGTCAGCAGATACCTTGGATTACGATGTTTCGTCTATGCCGAGAACATATACGGTGATGGGGCTTACGTTGAATGGTAAAGGGGCTTTTCGAGAAAATTTACGAAAAGTGCTGGAGTTGTCAGGACAATCTTTGAAAAATGTTCTTTCGAATGACCATGATGCCATTATGGCGTATTCATCTGCTTTTTGTGCCTTACAGCGTCAATTTGGATGCGAAAATGCAAAGGTGGAAGATTGTGTCTCGGTATTAGTGGCCTTGTCGGAATTGCCGTATGATGAAACAATAGGTTGCCAGATTAGGTGGGATACGGTTGAGATTGTCCATAAAATGTCATTGTTCCCCATATATAGTTCGCTGTATGCAATCTATTCTTTTTTGTCAAATTCGGCATGCGAAAAATATGGTTCGCCTGCTGTGTCGGTTGATTACGAACGATTATTTGGTCGCAATTTGGAATTGCTGCAGCGTGGAAGCATAAAACTTAACTCTATCAGTCCGAATGTAAAAGCAGGGCAAGGTGATTATCCTGGAGCGGTCTGGTGCCCGGCGGCATCTTGTAACTATGCTGTGGGAAGAAGTTTGACACCTTCGAATGTGGTGATTCATTATACGTCGGGTACATACGCCGGATCGATTGCATGGTTCCAGAATTGTCAGTCAAAAGTTTCAGCTCATTATGTGATTCGTTCCATGGATGGACAGGTGACGCAAATGGTGTCTGAATCGAATAGGGCTTGGCATGTGGGTAATGAGAACGGTTATACTATTGGTATAGAGCACGAAGCATACGGGAATATTTACAGCTATTTTACTCCGGAAATGTATGTCGCATCGGCCAATTTAGTTCGAAATATCTGTCAGCGAAGAAGTATTATTAATCCATTGCATACTTTTTACAGAGATACGTTGGATAATGGAACTACTTTGAACAAGGGTTTGCATAATTTGGGTGGCTCGTCAGCTTGTGTACAAATCAGAGGCCATCAGCATTATCCGTCGCAAACGCACACAGATCCCGGTCCTTATTGGAATTGGAACTATTACTATAAATTGATAAACGCAGGAACGATACATAACGTGTTGACAACCAATTCCGGGACTTTTACAGATTCGGGTGGCGAATTGTCCGATTATGCTAACAATGAACGAACCCTTACGTTGATACATGTAGCAGGTGCGGATAGCATTGTGCTGGAGTTTAATACGTTTAATGTAGAACAAGATTACGATTTTTTATGGATATATGAGGGAAATACACCCTTTTCGCCACAACTGGGTCGTTGGAATACACATAGCCCGGGCAGAGTGGTCGCACGTGGCGAAGATATGTTGGTGGAGTTTCGCTCCGATTGCAATGATACTAAAAGTGGCTGGGTGGCACATTGGCATGCTTGTTTCCCGATAACTCCGGCCCCCGAATCTGTGTCGGATGCCCAAAATCCGGTGACCTCAATTTGTTGGAATGAGGACGATTGGGTTGTAGGCGATTTTACATTGGCTTTCCAAGATACCGATGATGTTGAAATTAAACATCGGTTTTATCAAATTATGGAAAAGGCGGGAAATGTTTGGACGGCGAACCCGGATAATGGATTCTTGTGTGATAATTTTGATTATGCTTTGGATGATTCCATGTGGATTTCCGATGGGAATTGGCGAGCCCAAACGGGTGCTTTGTGTCAGACTGACAATACCAAAGACCTTACGTCCGTCTTTTGTCGTTGTAATCAAAATACTGCCGAAACTTATTTGTTTGATTTTTATTTGAAATTCAATGATGGAAATACGTGCTCCTTTTATTTTCATGCGAATGGTACGAATCGGTCTTCTTTGGATTTTTGTGCTTATCAGTTGCTTTTTGATAAAGCGGCGCATACGTTAAAGGTATATAAAGTGAATCATGGTGTCGCGACCTTGTTGTGTGCTCAAACAGGAATTTATTTCACAACAGGCCAATCCTATTTATATAGAATTGTATGGAATAAAATGGAAGGAGAGGTGAAGGTGTTCAGGCATTCAATGCTGTTGACTTCATTTTCAGGATTAGGAGCTACCAGTTGGAATGGACGATATGTTGGTTTCGCGACAGAGTTTGCATCCGTCTCTATTGATAATCTTCGCTCGTATGTCTCAAGAACCGAAAATGTTCCCATAACAGTTGGCAATTCGCCGTCATCAATGCTGCATGTGCAGGCAATTCATCAGGAGGCAAGATCTAAAATAAAATCTATTGTGATGGATGGTGCCAATAAATTTTCCAATTTGGTGGAAAAGAATGTGAAAGTGGATTATACCCCTCCATTTTTGCCTGATGCGGTTAGTGATGGCTTGTCTGATGATGTGGACGAAATTTGGAACTCAGGTGTTGTGTCGGCCCATTGGCTTCCTGGCGAAGATGAAGAATCAGGAATTAAATCGTATCATTATTACATACATGTGTATGTTAATCCTTATTATTTGAGCAAATTAACGTGGATGCCTACTCAATTAAACACTTTTTTCAGTCGGGAACTTCAATTGCGATATCCATGTCAAGTGGTGATTGGAGTGAAAGCTGAGAATAACGCTGGACTTTTTTCAGAAATTGTTTATTCCAATGGTGCGTATCATTATGAGGGTGTTCATCCAGTATTCAGGTTGTCTCCTAATCCAATTGTGGCATCTAAACCACGAGTGAAGTGTATGACCATGGGGGACGATTCTACAATGGGAAGTTCTGCTCGACATGAAGTTGGTATATATGATATGGCTGGTAGATTGTTGAAGACTCAGAGACTGAATGACACCAATGAGATTGATATGTCGCCTTACGCTGCTGGGGTTTACATCGTAAAAGTATATTGTAATAACGCATTGCTTTGGACAGATAAATTGATTAAGAAATAAAAATCCCTTCCTCGTTCGTAAAAACGGGGAGAGTATTTAGTTTTCCGTAAGTAGAAAAGGGGTGCGGCTGGTCCAATCCCCTTTTCGTTTGCTTCCGTTATTCTTTTATTCGAGGTATGGAATTGATGAATAAATCTGCCGGACAGTGTGGCCGATATTCGGGAAGCCACCTGAAGTCTTGTAGTTTTCGATCTTTTTCTTCAAATTTTTCATCGGGATAAACTATACCGTCAGGGGCGTCGTAAAAGCGTATTTGTTTGATTTCGTTGTCCTCAAGAAAGACGCGCATCTCGTTAGTTATGGAAGTGTTGATGCCAATCAACGAACTGTCTTCTTCTTGCAGATAATAAATGCACTCTGCATTGCTTATGACGTCTGCTCGATATAGGTTCTTGTCTTTGATATATCCGGTTATGTAAATACCCTTGATTTGATTGAATTCTGTGTCGTCATATAGTCCGCCAATGATAAAACCGGACTTTAGTAGGTCTATTTTTGAATTCGTCGAATCTATTGACGAGTATCGGATGGTGTCGCCGGAGAGCTGATATGTTTCAGTCCAAATGACAGGATTGTAATACATTGTTAGCGTGGAATCTTCTCTTATTAGGGACATTGAATCGCATGCGCCTTGAAGATCTTCTCTGTAAAATTTAACTCTGTTATAGGCACGCGCCCACTGCATGTCCTTGTTTTCGTCAATGTAAAGTTTCAATGTGTCGGAATGAAGATATAGGGAATCTCTATTCTCGTCAATTAAAATCAGTAAATTGCTGTCGGTGGCGATGGAAACCCCTCCTTTGTCATGATACTCAATGTAATTGCCTTTTAAAACGAAGTCTTGCGCAGTATCTATTAATACTGCGTTGTCCCAGGCAATTCCGTAATGGGCCGGACTGCTGTAAAATACGCTGTCGGCCAGAAGTGTTTGGGCTTCTTTGTAAAACTGTACATCTTGAGCCAACGTGCCGATTTCGTTGTGGGTGTCATACCATCCGGATGAGGTGAAAATTTCTTCCTTGTCAGATAGTAGATGGGTGCGTGAAATAAAATAAACCATATTGGATGACAGGTTGTATTTCATCGCATCACAGTCAATCGTGTATTTCTTATTCCATAAAAGGACATCCTTTTGGGCAATGGCATCGTCTGTTTTGGTGTAATAAGTTCCTTCAATGCTGGTCATTGTGTCTTCCTCATTAATAAGGGTGCCTCCCGTAATGTAATATCCGATATCTTGTTGCGTATCATAATTCAAACTGTCCGTTAATAGAAATCCTTTGCCTTTTTCCAAACGGACATCAACGGCAATGGATGCGATTCTATCATCTCCGTCATAGTAGGCGCGTCGGCCATATATCCGCACCGAATCTCCGACTAAGATTTTGACTTTGTTGCCAAATGCGATAATATAGTTCTCTGCATCATACAGATAGGCACTGTCACAGTAACCACGGACGTTGCCTTGCGCGAAGGCGACATGGCCGATGAGACGTTGCGCTCCGGGAAGGACATTCTCATCATAAAAACCCATATCGGCGCGATATTTGATTTTACGATTTCCCTGTGCTGCTGAAACCAGTAACACAGATAGAAATACGCAAAACAAAATGAAACGTCTTCTCATACGGCTATCGACGCAATGTCGTATCTGTCTTTTCTGATACGATTCGGTCTTGTTTGAAAACAATTACCTTTTCAACAGCACCCGATGGTGTGTAATATTCTTCCGCACCATCTTTTTTGTTGTTGATGTATCGCGTTAGTCGAAGAAGAAGACCGCGCTTGTCGTAGAAATAGACTTCCCCGTTACCTTCTTTAAAGGAACCTTCGCCAACTACCACGCCTCGCTCATCATAGTATGTCCATTTCCCATCAAAAAGATTGTTCTTGAACTGCCCTTCGATTTTTATATCGCCAGACAAATGATATGCTTTATGTGGGCCGTTCTTAATTCCATGAACGTAAGTGAATTCTTGTGACTTTGCTCCGTTGGCTGTATAGTTTATGGCCACCCCTTCGATAGAGTCATTTACGTATGTGCAGTAAGTGTCTAAAAGGCCATTCTCAAAATAACGGCGAAATTCCCCGTTCTTTTTGCCATGTTTCATCTCCATTTCGATTTCAAGCGTATTGGGAGAATCAAAGTAGTAATAGGCCGTTCCATTTTCCTTTCCAAAACGATATGGAATGGATGATTGAATGTTCCCGTCAGGGTAATATGTTTTTTCGATTTTTGTACAGGATACGCACAAAAGAACAAGTGTCCCGAATAAGATGTATCTGAATTTCATAAAGACAAATTGAAAGCCGCAAAAATACACAAAAAAAACGTTCCTGAATATTTTATAAATAAAATGCTTCTTGCTGATAATCAGGTTGTTGTGTTGTTTGTGCGGAGCTTGTGCGAAATGTCGATACGGAATGCACAAAGAAAGATACGGGTGGGGCACCCTATAATGTTGATTGTTTGTGCCCCATCCGAAATGATTTAATATTTTACGACTTTTTTCGAAATTACACCTTCGGGTGTGTGGATTTTAAGTATGTAGATACCGTCTTTACAGTTGGCTAAAGATATAGATTTCGAAGGATATGACCATTCTTTAAGCATTTGTCCGGTTAAATTATATATGGAAATGGACGATATATCGACTTCGTTGTCAACGAGATGGATGATGTCTTTGGTCGGGTTCGGATAAATGGAGGGAATGGTTTTAATGTGGTTTTGGACGGCAGTGCTATCCTCGTGTTCTCTTTTGGTGGTGACAATGTTGTTCAATTGCGTGTTTCCCTTGGAGGCCGATAAAAGTTTCCATCGCAGATAGCGTGTGCTTGGTTGTAACGAATAGTTGGAAAATCTGGAAAAATTTTCAATGGATATTTCCTCATTGGATATTACATCAAGACTGTTCCAATGCTGGTTGTCAGGAGATTCGCTGATTTCCAATTCAATACCTTCGTATGCGGCAGGATTGGAACCACCGGTCTTTCCTTTCAATTCAAACGTTAAAGTCAGAGGAGAACTATCTAAATGTGCAACGAGTGTGGCTTTGCTGGCTTGTGCGGCTTCAAATTTAATGGAACCGTCAGCATACGATGTCCCTAAATGATAACCTCGAAAACCAGGCAGATATTCAATGTCTGCATGTTCTTCCGCACTGTTTGTACTGAGGTCTAAAGGTAATGATACTAAAGAATTGGTGTCAATGATTACGTATGAGGCACTGGCCACTTCGCTGTTGTACATGTTTTCTCGTATGGCTATGGCTTTGATAGTCATAGTGTTGCTGACGAGGATAGGCGCGGAATAGAGTAGGGCGGTGTTGTCGGGAATGGAACCATCTGTGGTATAATAAATAGTTGCATTTTCGGTTGTGGAGGTGATAGTGACATTTTTTGCTTCGTAGTATGTGCTGCCTGCCGGGGTGAATGTTGGTTTGGCAACTGTCTCTAATTGTGTTTCTTCACCAGAGATAATGCTTATGTCGTCAATACGATAATCCACATTGGCGAGATTGGAAAAACGGATGCGTAAATTCTCACAGGATGGAATTTGAAGGTAATGTACTCTGAACCAACCCGAGGTGCCGCTTCCCGTTGGCAGAGTGTCGGCAAGCTCCAAACGTGTCCAAAGTTCATTGTCCTGAGAAATTTCAACTACCAGATTTTGTCCGTTTTCGGCAGTGGTTTTGCGTAACCCGCAATAAAGAGAGAGGTCTGTATGGCCAGAGGTGTTGAGACCAGAGATCTGAAACCATTTTACCGTGTCGTTAATCATAATGTTGCCTCCTCCTGAGGCTTGACCGTAACCAGAAGATGCGGAAGACGTACGGACATCACAAGTCCCATTTCCGGTATAAATAACCGATGTGTTCTGCCATCCGTGATAGTTTTCAATGAGTGTCGTCGCATTAGGCGTGCCACAGTTCTCTTGATAAATGGCATGCTGCGCTTGCGTGAACATAGGGAGACAACAAATCATAAGGAATGTTGTCAAAATTCCGATTTGTAATTTTTTAATGATTTCCATAAATCGATTTTTTATTGTAAAAAACTGTTTTTGAATAGATTATAAAATAATTACAAAATCAGAATATACGTAACAAAAACAGTGCAAAGATATAAATTTTAGCA
>JAZUEE010000130.1:0-2355 GCA_045639985.1 Bacteroidales bacterium | reverse complement strand
TTTCTGCATACCAGCGGATTCAAATTGGAACGTCGCCACCGTATCGCCGTTACAAAACAGTTCGTAGGTAAGAGGATCTTCCAGGGAAATTTTGTCAATATCCACCTCCACACCTTGTGATTTTTTGATATTGGAAAGGGTCTCTCGAATAATGGAAAGAGTTCGCAATCCCAAGAAGTCCATTTTAATCAATCCAACGTCTTCAATCACAGAACCTTCGTATTGTGTGACAAGGATGCTTTGTTTGGATTCCTTATCTTCCACGACTGACAGCGGGGCAAAGTTCGTCAAGTCGTCGGCTCCGATTATGACGCCGCAGGCGTGGATGCCGATTTGTCGCACGGTACCTTCCAATTGTGTTGCGTATTGGAGTACGTCGTGCGTGTTTTTGGGCCCGTTTTCAAAGGCATCCTTCATTTCGGGCACCATTTTTAGGCAGTTCTTAAGAGTGACCTTGGGTGCTTTGCCTGTTTTAGGGTCTTCGGGGAATTTGGCGGGAACCATTTTGGCCAGTCGGTTGGATTCCTGCAAATCAAGGTCTTGAACGCGAGCCACGTCCTTGATGCTGGATTTGGCTGCCATAGTGCCGTATGTGATGATGTGTGCAACGCGGTCTTTCCCGTATTTATTGGTAATCCATTCCAAAATCTTGTAACGACCTTCATCATCAAAATCGACATCGATATCGGGAAGCGATATACGGTCGGGATTCAAAAAACGTTCGAACAGCAAATCGTATTTCAGCGGGTCCACATCTGTGATAGTCAGGCAGTAGGCGACAACGGAGCCAGCGGCTGAGCCACGACCTGGTCCGACGGAAATGCCCATTTTACGAGCGGCTGTAATAAAATCTTGTACAATAAGGAAGTAGCCGGGGAAACCCATATTGCGCATCACGCTTAATTCAAAGTCAATACGTTCCTGAATGTCATCGGGTAGGGGATCGCCATATCGTTTGTGTGCGCCATCCATTGTCAATTTGCGCAGATAGTCGGCTTCTAATTTAATACGGTATGCCCGCTCAAATCCACCAATCTTCTGGATACGCCCTTTACCATCCTCATCTCCTTCAAATTCCTGCAGCAAGTCATCTTCGGAATACTTTTGTTTGTAGGATTCCACCGTGCCAAAGTCTTCCGGGATATCAAAAACAGGCATGATAGGACCATGTTTCAACTTGAAAAATTCTATTTTATCTACAATTTCCTGAGTGTTGTCCAAGGCCTCTGGAACATCGGAAAAGATGGCAGCCATTTCTTCCGGGGATTTCAGCCATTCCTGTTTCGTATAGTGAAGACGGTCCACGTCAGAGAATTTTTTCCCGGTACTGAGGCATATCAATCGGTCGTGCGCCTCTGCGTCATCTTCATTCACAAAGTGGACGTCGTTGGTGGCTATGAGTTTGGTTCCGGTTTCAGCAGCCAGACGGATGATGAATTGATTCACATATTGTTGCTGCTCATAAACACTTTTGTCGCCTCCGGGTTTGTCGGTTTGATGTCGCTGAAGTTCAAGATAGTAGTCGTCTCCGAATAAGTTTTTATACCAAAGAACCACTTCTTTTGCGTTTTCATAGTCGTTGTTAGATATGGAACGGGCCACTTCGCCGGCAAGACAGGCAGAGGAAACGACAAGGCCCTCGTGATATTTTTCAAGTAGGCCTCGGTCTATACGCGGGCGGTAATAGTAGCCGTCAACCCAAGCGGCAGAAACAATCTTGCATAAATTATGGTATCCTACTTCGTTTTTGGCTAAGAGAATGAGATGGTAACCACTGCCGTTTTCCTTATTTTCGCGAATGAGGCGACTCCCTTCGGGATTGCTTTTTGTTTGCTTTGCCACGTACACTTCGCAACCGAAAATAGGTTTGAATAAATTTTGTTTGGCTGCCGTTAGTCGGCTCTCACATTCAACACGTTGCGTTTCGTCGGAAAGTCCGTCCAGTTCCTTTTCAATGGATTTGATTTCATCACGTACGGAACCGTTTTTCTTATCTACCAAGTCGAAAAACTCCTTGATTCCAAACATATTCCCATGATCGGTGATAGCCAAGGCATGCATACCGGTTTGCAAACATTTGTCGATGAGTCCCGGGATGGAGGACATACCATCCAAAATAGAATATTGCGTGTGAACGTGGAGATGTGTAAACTTGCTCATTATCAGATTTATATTTGTTAATGGTTATAAACGGAAAATTGCGGGCAAAGATACGAAAAAAGCAGTGTGGACTATTAATTATATTATTGTAATAAAAATCGTATCAATATGGCGAATTTTTTCACAAAGTTATCCATTTTGAACGGATTCCATAAAACATAAAACAATCTGTACTTGGTGGCGTGATTAAAAAAA
>JAZUEE010000129.1:0-1939 GCA_045639985.1 Bacteroidales bacterium | reverse complement strand
GCGATATGTCAAAATTCTTGAGTGGCGTGAATGTGAAATCATTGGCCAACACAACTGCTGGAGAGAAGGCAATCGGCGTGTTGCCCAGCTGTTCCTCAACCTGCCCGCCGTTGTCCCAGTCGTCCACATAGTTCACGTATTCGAGGATGCGGTTGTGGCTAAGGCAACCGTTAATATGCCAGGTGAAGAAGCGCACGGGCTGGTAGGCTGCCGCAACTTCGATGCCGATACGGTAACTCTTATCGACATTCGCCATAATGGCGGCCCCCACATCATTGATTTCCCCTGTAAGCACCAATTGGTCGCGATAAAACATAGCGTAAAACGTAGTATTGAAATGGAATTTCTTGTTGTACATCATATAGTTAAACTCCAAATCATGCACTGTCTCCGGAACGGGTTTTTTAGCGGCAGGCGCCTCAATGATATCGGAGCGCGTGGGCTCTCGATTAGCGGTAGAGTACGAAAGATCGAAACTGTGTCTTAGTTTTTGTTTTTTATCCAAAAGATAATGCAGAGCTATTTTGGGATTCACAAAATTCCACAAATAACTTTGCGTCACATCCGTCCTATTGTCATCCGTGCCTCCAATTTCATAATCCATCATTCGATACTGGCATTCACCCCGAACAGAAAAACCTTTGTAAGCGTATCTCAAAGTGGCGAACATCTTGGTCTGCAGTTTGTCGCCTTGTCCGACATACCATTGATAATCCACCGGAAAATCCTGCACATAACCGGGTTGCGACCACATGACATTGCCATAATGATGGCCGTTGTAGTTATCCACATCCACGCCGGCAACCCAGGCCAACCCGTGCATGAAATCATCTTTGAAACGGATGCTTCCCTCGTATTGGGTATGCAAACCATAATAGTAATTATCCAAATATTTTTGCGTGATGAAATCAGCCGTAGAGATTGCACTGTCAGCTGGAAAAAGTCCATAACCGAAGGGATTCTTATCGTCTTTATACTCTTGGTAATATCCGATTCCTCGTGTCAGGTGGGCCACCGCATTGAGTTGGTGTCGTTTGGAAAAATCTCGATTTTACCATTTCTTCTCATACTCCAGCTGATAATGCGTTTGAGTGTAATTGTCCTTTTCATCGGCATAATAGCGCCGCTCCCCGTTGTCGGTGAAATATTCGCCGCAACTGTTGTACGTACGGTTTGTGGCCAGCGAGTCGTAAGGAACACCATTCCAAGCCAAGCCTGTATGTTCTGTTCCATAAAGAAGATTAAATCTCAGCGTTCCATAATCCTTGGTAGGCAATTTTTCGCTCAAAAAACGATATTGAGCCGTAAAAAACACGGAATTGAGTCGTGCGGATGAACGGTCGATGAATCCGTCGCTGCGGATGTCGGAAAAGGATGCTAAAGCAGAGAATCGTTTGCCAATCAGTCCGGTGCCGGCGCTAACAGTGTTGTGCCACGTGTTGAACGAGCCGTACCCGCTGTTGACTTCCGCGAAGGGCTTGTTGGGAATATTGCGGGTGCGGAAATTGATGCGGGAGCCGAAGGAGATGGCACCGGGCTGGGTGTTGGCGCCACTCTGCACTTGCAATTCCTCAATATAGGAACCCATGTCCGGCAAGTTGACAAGCCAAGATCCTTGCGATTCGGCATCGTTGACCGTTACGCCGTTGAGGGTGACGTTGATGCGCGTTTGGTCGATGCCGCGGATACGCATATACGTGTAGCCGAGGCCCGTTCCCGCATCGGAGGTCGTGACCATTGAAGGCATCAAATCCAGCAGATTGTTGACACTGCCGTTGCCCTGCTGCTGCTGAATCTGCTTGGCCGATATCGTAGTCGTATTGCTGGTGGACTGCACCATCGGCGGCGTATAGATGACGTTTACTTGCGAAATTTCACCGTGCTGCACCGTGTCCATTTGTCCGTACGAAGTCAGACAGCAAAAGATTATTGAAATGTA
>JAZUEE010000128.1:0-2275 GCA_045639985.1 Bacteroidales bacterium | reverse complement strand
AAAGAGTGGGCTTGTACGGAAAATCGGGATGGATATGCCAACAAATACTCATTAAATATGGACGGTCTGACCGTTATGCATTTAAATGATGCCCCCCACCACATCCTAAATTGGTTATCTATATTATTGGAAAACAGGACTTTTATCCTATCAGAGGGTTTGCCTAAAGAAGCTCGTGAATACCTTTTGAACACATTTTTGCCTGATTATAAGACATACGATGTTATCATCGGATATCGGGCAGACGATTCCTATTTCTCTTTTGCCAACGCATTCTTGAACAACACCATATCTTTGGAGCAGCTTCGCAAAGCCATGATGTTAGGGAATTTGGGAGAGCAGGTCGTATTAAAAAGCAAGCAGTCTTTTGAGCAGCTCTCCTATTTGGAATGCATTCCCGCAGAAAGTTCTACCTATTTTCCAAAAAGAGACATACGAGACAAAGAGGCGAGAGATAATTTCCAAAAGGAAAAATCCAAAGCAAAATCAGCGGACGGTATTTATATGATTGATATCTTGAGACAAAAATGGACAAACAATGACGCACGCCTATCCTGAATATTATTTGGAAGATGCCATGAACAACTTAGGTGCGATGCTGGATTGCGCCGTGAATGTATATGGCTATTCGACAGCAGACTTTTACCAAATGTTCTTAACCAGCGGTCTTGACAAGCAATTTGGGAATGGCAATCCTCGCTATACATGCGGAATGTCTGGTGTGGAATTGGCCGAGCAGGTCATTCATCGTATGAAGGGCAACTTTGAGTATCGGGAATATAGTCTTTCCGAGCGCACGCCAGAATTTTGGGCAGGCTGGGTATTGGCATATTTTCAATGGTATAGCGGATATTCGTTTCGCTTCATCCAGCAAAACGGTCTGCCTATTGAAAAGATCGTGTCACTTTATCCCACCTTGCACGAAGCAGATTTGTCGCATTTTGTCACGGTCGCACATTCCATGATTTCAACGCATCGAGCAAACGAAATGCAGATTCTCAAACGTCTGCGTCGTTGTTCGCAACTTACCCAAGAGGAACTGGCCAAAATGTCCGGTGTTTCCCTGCGGATGATTCAGGCATACGAGCAGAACAGACAGGAGCTGAGCAAAGCAGAAGCTGGTGCCGTCCTTCGACTGGCTCGCGTGCTTCATTGCACACCTGAAGAACTATGCGTATGACGGATCGTCATTCCGAACCTCCGACCTGCGGATGTTCTTCGCCCTGCTCATCCTCATCGGCATCGTCGGATTGGAACTGTGCACAAAATAGCTTTCGCCAACTTTCACCGGGAGAATGCGGATTGCGCCGCGGAAATCGGAAGATTGCTGTCTCTCTCAGTTGCCCAGCACCACAATCTGTCCTTTGAAAAGACGAGATTTGCCAGTTCCCATCACCATACTGATTATGTAATTGTAGATGCCTTCCGGCACGAATTTTCCGCCGAAGGTACCATCCCACCTGAAATTGGGGTCAATGGTGTGGAACACAATCTCACCCCATCGATTGTATAGGGTGAGGTCAAATTCCACAATATCATTGGTGCGGCTCAGATAAAATTCATCATTGATGCCATCGCCGTTAGGACTGAAGGCATTGGGAAAATAGAGTTTGAATTCACAGTTTTCGATAGTATAGGCCGCCGAGCTTTTGCAATCGCCATTGCTGGCCTCCACCGTATAGACACCTGGATTATGTACGGTAATAGTCTGGTCAATCTCGCCCGTGCTCCATAAGAAGTCCTCCACGTTTGCATCGGCATACAGTACGGCCGAATACTCCTCACAGAAATCCTCCGTCTGATTCAGAATCCGCACATTCGGCGTAGGCACGAACTCCACAAAAACGGAATCCGTCAACATACAGCCCAGCTCATCCGACACGGTCACGATATAGTTGTTCGTTTCCGTCACAGTAATCGTTTGTTCCGTTTCCCCTGTGCTCCACTCGTATGAGAACTGTTCTCCGGCATTCAGCACACATTCCGTGGCCTCCGACAAACAAATGTGTTTGTCATCGCCCAGATCCACATAGAGATCCTCGCCTAAGACGGTGATGTATTCCCAGACGGTATCGACAACGGGAGTAACTACCACGGCAATGCGATGGATTCCCGCGGAGTCGAATGTAATTCTGAGCGTGTCTCCGCTGAAATCCACAATCTGCCCGTCCACGTGCCATTCCACACCCAAAGTGCTGTCGGCAGTGGAGAACGTGATGGTCATTGTATCATTCAAACACAGTGTATGAGTATTCGCGTGCACATTATACACGGC
>JAZUEE010000127.1:0-9874 GCA_045639985.1 Bacteroidales bacterium | reverse complement strand
AAAGCAATGCAAACGCCATCAGAATGACGCCGTAAATTTGTATTGCGCGCGGCCCGGTCAGCGCCTGCCCCAACGAGCCACTGGATGATTTTGATTTTTTCTTTTCCGTTTTTTTGGATTTCGGAGCCGAAGATTTGACTTGGGCTTTGGAATGTCGTGACAACGTTTTTGTCGTATTCTTTCCGGCAGATTTATTTGATACTACGTAATTTGTGACTTTCATTGGCACAAAAGGATTTATTAAATGAAATTTTCGCAATAGAGTACAAAAATAGATATTTTTCATAGGTTATTGAAGAATAGTTTAACAGAATATAAACAATGTCTTGTTAGAAAAAAAAAAGGTCGTGCGCATTCAAATCAGAAACAAGATAGTATTTTTGCTGAAATTTTTTTCGATATGAATCATTTATTGTTATTACAGGCAGCTACAGCAGAAACAATGCCCGTTGTGGCAGGTCAAGCTGCTCAAACAGAAGAAATTTCCTACTTCAAACTCGTATTCGCCCTCAACAGTTTGTGGATAATGATTCCGCTATTTTTAATGTTGGGCTTTGCCATTTATCTTTTCATCAAAAAATTGATGGTATTAAACAGGGCATCAAAAGAAGAATACAATTTCATGAACAATATACGAGATTTCATCCATGATGGAAAATTGGACTCTGCCGTGGCTCTTTGCAAAGGAAACGACAATCCGTCCGCACGATTAATTGAAAAGGGTTTGTCCCGTATAGGCAGACCGTTGGACGACATCCGTACAGCAGTAGAAAACGAAGGCAACATTGAAGTCGGACGTTTGGAAAAAGGCGTGTCCGCTTTAGCGACCATTGCCGCCATCGCCCCAATGCTCGGTTTCCTGGGTACAGTCGTAGGTATGGTTTCCGCTTTCCACAACATGGCTGCAGATCCTAACAATTTCAACATCGGCACGCTATCTTCCGGCATCTATACGGCTATGATCACTACCGTGGCCGGTCTTATCGTCGGTGTGTTGGCGCTCGTATTCCACAATATGATTGTTTCCAAGATTTCCAACGTCGTCTATATGTTGGAAATCAGAACTACGGAATTCATGGATCTGCTTCACGAAAACGTTTAACGAAAAAACCACTGCATTATGGCTATCAAAATGCAAAACAAGGTTGACACGACGTTCAGCGCCACCTCCATGTCTGACTTAGTGTTCCTTTTGTTGATATTCTTCATGTTGACCTCCACTATGGTATCTCCCAACGCCATTAATTTGGTATTGCCCAAGAGCAACTCCGACAAGCAATTGGTCTCTAAAAACATCGAGGTATATATCAATGAGGATTTGCAGTATTTTGTCAATCCGGAGGGTTCCAAATCGCAAGCCATTCCCTACGAGTCCCTTTTGCCTGCTTTGGAAGAAGCTGCCGCACAAGACAATTCCGGCATGAAATCCATTATTTTGCGTGCGGACAAAAGCGTTCCCGTAGAGAACGTGGTTGCACTCATGGACGTACTTAACCAACTGAACGAATCTTATCCTGAAGAAGAAAGATATAAAATGGTGCTTGCCACCGAAGGAAAATGAAAGAAACGAACGAGAATAGAAAAGATAATCTGATTTCAGCTGGAGCAGCAGTAGGGATAATGATACTCATCATCATCATCCTGCTCACTTTCGGTCTGAAGTCAATTATTCCTCCTCCGCCACCCAAGAAGACGTTCTATGTTGACATAGAGCAACTCGCCGGCGGAGGAGGTGGCGGTGGTGCGGAAGTTCCTTCGCCAAAGACATCTCCCGTTTCAACAGGTCAAAATTACGCCACGCAGAATGCCCAAGACGCACCTGCCACAACCAAAGCACCGACTACGAATCCCGCAGCCAACACTACACCGACACCAAAAGTGGATCAGAACTCCATGTATAAAGGTGGCCGCGGTGGCTCTGGTTCCGGCGGTGGCAGCGGTTCCGGCATCGGAACGGGCACCGGCTCCGGACTTGGCCCAGGAACAGGAAGTGGTTCCGGCGGCGGTTACGGGCAGGGGACCGGCAGCCGCAACATGAAGTCCCGCCCCAATCTTGAAATCAGAGAAGACCACGGAACCGTCTGCATAGAAGTCTTCATCGAAGAAGACGGCACTGTCTCTAAAGCCAATATAGTTCCCGCAAAAAGCAGCATTACCAACCGCATCATCCAACAGGAATGCCTTGCCAAAGCCAAAACTATCCGCTACGACAGAGGCAAAAAGGAACGACGCTACATTATTTTCGGCACCGACAACTAAGTATTGTTAACGCAAAGGACACAAAGTGCGCAAAGGAAGAAAATTTAAGAATATATAAATCATAAGCCGTTCACTACACGCTGAATCCCATATTTCATCAACTCAACATTGAAATTCATCAACAATCCTAATTTATACCCGCCCAATCGTAAATATGTCATTGTTTGTGCCAAATGAATCCCCACAATAGACGCAACACTTTTGACTTCTACAACCACTTTCTGATCTACCAATAAATCAATCCGAAAGGCATGTTCTATTACAATATCATAATAATTTATTGATAGATATTTTTCCTTCTCTACTCTAAGCCCTCTACTAATTAATTCATAATATAAACATTCCTGATAGGTCTTCTCTAACAAGCCTGGTCCCAAAAATTTATGAACCTTAACAGCTGCATCTACAATGATTTTCGATATTTCGTTTTCAGTCATTTTCAAAAATTTTGGCTGCAAAAATATAAAAAAAATAATTATTAACTAAAGATAAAGTATTTGTTTTTAATTTTCCATCCTTACATCCTTCCTGCTAATCTCTAAATAATCTTTGCGTTCTTCGCGCCCTTTGCGTTTGCAATAATGAATACACAGTACAAACAAATCATTGATAAAATCTTCCAGGCCTATCCGATGTACCATAAAATCGGTTCCGCCGCATATAAAGAAGGTCTTGAAAATATTGAAGCTCTCCTGAAAATTGTAGGAAATCCAGAACAAAAGTTCAAATCCATACATATTGCCGGCACCAACGGCAAAGGATCGGTTGCCCATCTGATGGCCTCCTATTGTCAGGAACAACATCTCAAGACAGGCCTCTTCACATCCCCCCATTTGGTCGATTTTAGAGAACGCATCCGCATTGACGGCCAAATGATTTCGGAAGAGGACGTCCTTGACTTCTTCCAAAAATTCAAGCCCCAATTTGACCAATTAGAGCCATCCTTCTTTGAAATGACTACCGCATTGGCGTTCTACTATTTTGCCCAACAAAAGGTTGACATCGCGGTCATAGAAGTGGGATTGGGCGGAAGATTGGACTGCACCAACGTGATTCGTCCATTGATGTCCATCATCACCAATATCACGTTAGAGCACACACAAATGTTAGGTGATACCATCGCCAAAATTGCATTTGAAAAAGCCGGCATTATCAAACAGGACACTCCTGTAATCATTGGGGAGTTTCATCCAGAGAGCTATCCCGTATTCACGGACATTGCCAACCAGAAAAACGCGCCATTGTTTTTAGCTTCCGACAATTACACTGTCGAAGGAGAACTTTCCGACTGCACCGTCACGGATGTGCTCGGGAACCTCCGATATGAGCATTTAAACCTGCCATTAAACGGCGAATACCAGCGCAAAAACCTCGTCACTTTCTTACAAGCGACAGACATTTTGCAGGAGTTGTTACCATGCGACAAAGATGTGACCATGCCTGCAGTAGAACACGTATTGAGCAACACCGGATTTCAAGGACGCTGGCAGGTGCTGCGCAAACAGCCGTTGACCATCTGCGATGTAGGACACAATGTGGGTGGGCTAACCATTACCATGCAGCAACTATCGCTGATGACATGCCGCCAATTGCGCATTGTTTTTGGCATGGTCAACGATAAAGATATTGATCACGTCATCCCCCTTTTGCCAAAATCCGCAAAATACTACGTTTGCCAAGCCAATATCGAGCGTGCCATTCCGGCTAACGATTTATCCATGATGTTAGAAAACCATAGATTGGAATGCACTGTTTGCGGTCCCGTTAAAGATGCCTTTGATGCTGCAGAAAATGAGGCCTCACCCGAAGACATCATATTTGTTGGAGGCAGCTGCTTCGTAGTAGGAGATTTGTTAGCTTCCTTTAAATAGCATTTAAAACAACTGTTGACACATAATCAAATGCAGAATAGGAAATTAAATGTCCCATTTTGCATTTTTTAATTACGACTTATAAAATTATTATGTATGTTTGCGCCGTTTTTTTTCAAAAAAGCAACGACAAATAATAAATTTATAATCAAAACTCCTTATTATGTACAAGATTCAGAATCATCCGATTCTCGACATCCCTGTTGGCGATGCCGTGACCTTTGAATTTAACGGGCAGACGGTCAAAGCCCAAAAAGGTTATACCATTGCTGCCGCACTTCACCAGGCAGGATTTCCCATCCACAGTCACAGTTTGAAAGGACGCGAACGCAGTATGGACTGCGGCATCGGCAAATGTGGTGCCTGCGAAATGCTTGTTGACGGAGAAGTTAAGCGCATTTGCGTCACCAAAGTAGATGGTGTGAGGAAAGTTGAAGAAATAAGCCACAACTACATGCCGTCGTCCCATGAAACAAAGAAACAATCTGAAAGCACTAAAATATACAAAACAGAAGTTGTCATTATTGGCGCGGGTCCTGCCGGACTTGCCTGCCGCGAACAACTCAACAAAATGGGCATCCCCAACATTGTTATTGACAACAACGACCGCATCGGCGGGCAATTCACCATGCAGACGCATCAGTTCTTCTTTTTTGAAAAAGAACAGAAATATGGCGGCATGCGTGGTTTTGACATCGCTAAAACATTGGCAGGCGACGACCATTCCGGCATTATGCTGAACAGTACCGTATGGGATATTCTGGAAGGCAAACGCGTGGCTGCCAAAAACATGGAAGATAACACCATATTTTACGTTGATGCCAACTATCTCGTTGTTGGGACCGGTGCTTTCCCTTTCATGCCGACTTTTGAAAACGACGACCTCCCCGGCGTATATACCGCTGCCGTGGTTCAAAAGATGATGAATTTGCAACACACCTTGTTGGGCAAACGCATCCTCACCATCGGCGCCGGCAACATCGGCTATCTCACTTCCTATCAGGCCATGCAGGCAGGTGCCCAAGTGGTGGCTATCGTTGAAGCCATGGACCATGAAGGCGGATTTCCCGTGCAAGCCAACCGCGTGCGCCGCCTCGGCATCCCCATCCTTACTTCGCACACATTGCTGAAAGCCATTCCCAATGAAGACCATACCGGCGTGATCGGCGCGGTTATTGCCGAATGCAAGAACTTCAAACCTGTGCCAGGGACAGAACGCATCATCAAAGATATCGACCTAATAAATATCTGTACCGGACTCAAACCGGACAATTTGATTTTAGAGAAGGGCAAAGTCACCTTTGGACTGAACACCTACGGCATTGGTGATGCCACCCGTGTAGGCGAAGGTACCTGCGCCGTTCTTCGTGGCAAACAGGCCGCTATGGAAATCGCGCAAGCCATGGGCGTGCGATTCAACTATGACGACTATTTGGCCGTTACCAAGGATTACGCCGATTCCCAACAGCACCCTGTCCGCGTTTTGGACAAGACAAATCGTCCGAGCGGCGACCGTTTGCAGAAACCTTTCGTAATGGCCGATTGTCTTTACGGATTCGCTTGTAATCCCTGCTCATTCTCCTGTCCGCAGGGGGCCATCACCAAATCAGCTACCAACTGCGTGCCAACGATTGACTACAACAAGTGCATTGGTTGTATGAAATGCGTAAACCACTGCCCTGGTTTGGCTTTGTTTGGCTATAATATTCCCAAAAACTGGTTGTTCCTTCCATTTGAATACGAAGCAACCGAAAATGCTGAAGTTATTTTGGTTAACGACCAAGGTCAGAACATTGGCGAAGGTGTCATTGAGAAGATAACCAAAGGTGAGAACAAGACCTATGTGGCCAGAGTAAAAGCTTTGAATATCTCAGGCGAAACTTTGACGGAAGTTACCGGCTTTGTGCTGAAAGAGCGTTATCCTAAACCGATAAACTGGCTGAAAGTGGATAATGAAGAAGAAGCACCGGCCTACGTCTGCCATTGTGACGATGTAAACATTGAAACCATTTTGGCAGCTGTTAAAGGTAAGAAAATCATATCGGTAGATGAATTGAAACATATCACCCGCATTGGCATGGGACCATGTCGTGGCAAGCGCTGCATTCCGCGTGTCAAGCAGCTGTTGGCCGGCTACGGCGTAGAGGTCGTGGGCGACGCCACTCCGCGCGGGCCTCTCTCCTCCCAACTCAACATCGGCGAACTTTGCCCAAGCGACGTTCCCGCCACGTTCATCACCAACGTGCAAGGCAAACCCACCCGCAAAGTGGAATGTGACGTCTTCGTGGCTGGTGGCGGCATCACAGGCAGCGGCCTATTCCGCTATTTCGCCGAAGCCGGCAAAAAAGTGGTTCTCTGCAATGCCGAACGCGGTTCCTCCTGGCGCTGTATCGGTGGCGGCAGACCCAGTTTCTCCGTACCTGAAATCGCCGATATCGCCGAGCACAACCGTTCCATCTTCGAAGAAATTCAGAAAGTCACCAATATCAACTACAAACCGACTCGTTATGTCAGCTTCGCGCATGACGAGGCCAATTACAAGGCCTTAGAAAAATCGTTGGGATGGTCAGACGGCTACATGGTTGACAAGAAAGACTTCATCAAAGAAGTGTCTCCTTATTTCAATCCGAATCTGAACACATATCAGGCCGCCTGCATCACAAATGCCTGCTGGCAGGCCACACCCGGACCGACCATCAACTACATCCGTAACATCGCAATAGAAAAGGGAGGCGTATTGTTGGAAGACTGCCGACTGGTGGAAGTTCAGCGCACGGCCAAGGGATTCATGGCTTTGGTTTACACACATGACAAAGAATATGTCGAATACCATTGCGAGCATTTCGTCAACTCCTTAGGACCGTCAGCCAACAAGTTTGCCGAACAATTGGGCATGCACCTTGGTCTTTATCCTATTAAGCATCAGGCCTTCATCACGCACCGTCTGCCGATGTTGGGTAAAAACGGAGATTCCTTAGACATGCTCATCGACCGCAGAAAACAAGACGGTTTCTCTGCCGTTTATGGTCAGCAGTTTGCTGAAACCGGACAAATCATTGGTTGCGCCTCACCGCAATTCGAAAATCAGGAAGCCGGTAAAGGTTTGAAATTCAATTCTCAAGAATTCCTACAGGTTTGTGCGAAAATGTTCATCGAATGGATTCCGCAATTGAAGGATGTCAGTTTCCAGGCAACTTGGGCCGGATACTACACCGAGCCACGCTACATTGTCGATCCTGACAACGGCCTGCTCGTCGGTATGCGCGGACACGGTTTCATGTTAGGCCAGTACCTTGCTAAAATCTACGTGGACAAATACCTTGGAAGAAGTCATCCCGATTACATGAGCCGATTGGCAATATCTGGTGACGGTTTGAGTGAAAACGCTTTCCAATAAAAACAAAGACAAAAGAGAAGGTCCTCCGGCCTTCTCTTTTTTATTAAAAGCAACAGCCATAATAGGCATTTTTGTATATTTGCCGCTCTTATAAAAACAACGCAAACTATACTATAATTATATAATTATAAGTATTTTACATTAAAACAAAACAGCATCTAAATGAAAAAAATCGTACTGTCTTTATTGGTATTGGCAGCCACAAGCGCTTTATTTGCCCAAAGTGACAATGACATTCTCATTAAAATCGGGAACGAGAATATAACAAAAGGAGCTTTTGTTACGGCCTATCAGAAAAACAACCTCATTAGCGAATCTACTGAAAAGGATTTACGTGAGTATTTGGATTTATACATCAAATACCGTATGAAAGTTCAGGAAGCCATTTCGTTACAAATGGATACTTCAAAAGACTTCCAAAGGGAATTGAAATCTTATCAGAATCAGTCTGCCCAGCAATATCTTACCGACAGCGAGGTGACAGAACAATTATTGGAAGAGGCATTTCAAAATTCAAGATATATGGTACGTGCCTCGCATCTGCTAATCCGTTGTTCGGAAAATGCGCAGCCCAAAGACACGTTGGCCGCATACCACAAGATTCTACAGATCCGAGATAAAATCGTGAACGGCATGAATTTTAATGAAGCCGCTTTTAGCTATTCCGAAGACGAATCCGCACGCGATTTCATCAATCCACAATCTAACCGCTTGCAACATGGCAACAAAGGGGAATTAGGCTATTTTTACGTATTGGACATGATATATCCGTTTGAGAAGGCCGCATTCGGCATGCCAGTCGGGCAAGTATCCATGCCTGTTCGAACAAAATTCGGCTATCACCTTATTTATCTTCAAGACAAGATTGAAGCCATTTCCAAAGTCTTCGTTTCCCAAATTTTCATAGAAGACACGAATGCGTTAACGGGCGAACCATCTGCATCCATCAAAGCAAAATTAGATGAAATACAACGCCAATACAACAATGGCATTAGCTTCGCATCTTTAGCTAAAGAATACTCTAACGATTTGGCCACCAAAGATTCCGGTGGTGTAATGATGCCTTTTGCGCCCAATCGCCGACCTGGCAATTACGTGGCCGCAGCCATCAACCTCAAACCCGGTGAAATTTCAAAGCCCGTTCCATCTGCTATGGGCTGGCACATTTTAAAACTTGACTCCCTTGTCAAAGCTCCTATCAACGATGAAACCAAATTCAATTTGAAAGCACGCATCCAACGTGATGCACGTGCCCGCAAAAGCAAAGAATCCTTAGTGGCCAAATTGAAAAAAGAATATAACTTCCAAGAATCCGGGAAAACAGCTGCCTTGAAGTTTTTCAACAAAAATCTGCCAGCAACCTATTTCCAATCTACTGCCATTAATATAGAATCCTTAAAAGGCATTGAAAAACTCAAGCCCATTTTCACTTTTGCGGATCAAAAAGTTTCCGTTGTAGAATTTGCAAAATACATTTCACGCTTCCAAGGAGCCCAAATAAAAGGCGATGTGGTTGATTTCATCGAGACTCTTTACGAACCCTTTGTCAGTGAGAAAATACTTCGTTACGAGAGCGAACATCTGTTAGACAAATACCCCGAACACAAAGCCCTCGTTCAGGAATTTCACGACGGCATGCTGCTTTACGAAATCAATTCCCAAAAAGTCTGGAACGCCGCCATCCAAGATAGCGTGGGATTGGAGAATTTATACGAAAGCATTAAGACAGAATTTCCCGTTGACACACCTAATGACTCCATTCAGTACAAACCTTTGAAAGAAGTCAGAGCCACTGTTATTAGTCGATATCAAGACCAATTGGAGAACAAATGGCTTGAAGAGCTTCGTCAAAAATATCCCATCTTTGTGGATGAGAAAGTGTTCCAATCCTTGCTAAAAAAATAACGTGAAAAAGTCTTTGATTTTCATCCTCACCATTCCTTTGCTATTGTCCTCCTGTTCCCATCAGAAAGACAAAGTATTGGCACAGGTTTATTATCACAAACTTTACCAATCTGAAGTAGCCAAAGCCATCCCATCCGGGCTTTCCACGAACGACAGTTTGGCCATGGTCAATGACTTCATTGACGATTGGATTAAAGAGCAGCTTCTTTTGCACGAAGCGGAAAAGAAACTATCCGTCAAAGAAAAGAATTTTGATAAAAAACTTGAAGAATATCGGAACAATCTCTTAGTAAATACTTATTATGAGAAAATACTATCCGACACCAGCACTTTTAAGATTACCGAAAAGGAGCTCAAAGATTTCATGAAATCTTTTGACAAAAGATACACGGTGGAAAAGGAAATCGTACGTGTCAACTACGTTAAATTATCCAAGGGTTCC
>JAZUEE010000126.1:0-3237 GCA_045639985.1 Bacteroidales bacterium | reverse complement strand
CATGATGGGCATCTTGAGAGCTCATTCTGAGTCTAATCATTGAAGTTTTCTTTTCTTCCATTGTTTCAGTTTTTTATGTTTATAAATAAATAGAATCTGATTAAGGGGCAAGATTATTGCCCAAGCATTTGTTTCACTGCTCTTTCAAGGGCTTCGCCTCGAAGATCTTTAGCCACGATACGACCCTCACGGTCTAACAGGAACATACAGGGAATAGAACGGACACCATAAATAGCCGCAGCTTCAGAGGACCAATATTTCAAATCGCTGACATGGTTCGGCCATACCAATTGGTCATCCTGGATTGCTTTTTTCCAACTATTGGCATCTCTATCCAAAGAGACGCTGAAGATATCGAAGCCCAAATCATGATATTTGTTGTACACATTACGAACATTAGGACTTTCACGACGGCACGGGCCGCACCAGGATGCCCAGAAATCGAGCAAAACAACTTTGCCGCGCAAATCGGACAATCTGCGAATATTGCCAGACGGATCTTTGAAAGCCAAATCTGGCGCAATAGCTCCGATAGCGGTTTTCCCTGCAGGAGAATTCATGATGTTCCAACGCTCTTTCACAATCGGATGCTCTGGATATGTCGTATGCAACGCATTAATCACTTCCTGATGGAGTGCAGCATTTTGTTCTTTCGGAAACATATCCAAAAACATCAGCACGGCGATATCATTTTTATTCGCTTTGATAAGATCCAACAAACGGCTGTTGATATAACTATCCACATCATTGTATTGGGTTTGATAACCATTGACAATCTGTTTGACAATTTCTTGCGAACCCTCAACCAAAGAAGCAGCAATATCTTTATTGGTGGTAAATTGCTGTTCATAATTTTGGCGTTCGCGAAGTGCTGTCGCTGACTTTGTATTCACCAAGGAGATAACTCTATCCACCCAATTGGTTTTATTCTTTTTCTGGGACATCAAATTGTTATATACAAGACTATCTCGCAGAGCAATCAACACTTTCACGTCATTGTAGCAATTTCCCAGGGATTTTTCAGCCAAATCATGACGGCTCTTCAAATCACGAAGATATTGATCCAACGTAGTATAGAAATCTTCATATCCTTTGATTCGGCCATTAGAAAAATCATAATATTTATCCACATTTTCCAAATAGGAAGCGAATGGGCGATAATTGTTGTCAAAATTCTTTAATGATTTATTGGCGGAATTGACAAAAGCATCCAAATCGGACGATTTGATTTTACCATTCGGGGCCATATTCTTGCAAAGGATAGACAACGTATCCAAGTCTTTGAATGCGGCAAGAATATAATTGTCCACATCATCATTCGTTTGTTTGAAAAGATTGATATCTTGAGCAATCTTGCTCCAATATTTTTGTCTTGAATCATTTTGCAAAGCATCGTTCAAACTATCCAATTTATTCTTTTTCTGAGCAGAGTAATTCGTTGCCTCTTGAACAAAAAGCATAGAAGGGGAACCAGTGACAGACGGCACGTATTGAAGATTATCGGCATCAATGGTCAAATTGACCGTTTCGCCTTTTTTGACAACTACAAGAAAATATTTGTCAGAGCCAAAATCAAATCGATAAATATCGTTGTCTAAAGAAAGGTTCATGGAAAATTTATCCTTTACGATATCCGTAGAAGAATAGACCTTTCTTTCATTTCCATAGGCATTGATTAAATCCACGTGGGTAAAATGATTGTTATTTATCGTAACATTCATCACAGTTGAACCCGACGCTGCCGTTTTTTGGGCAGAGGCATTCAAGGTAATCGCAAACAAAGCGATAAAAGCAAAAATAAGTTTACTATATTTCATAATATTTTTTTTAGGGGCGGCAAAAATACAAAAATTAATGTGTAAATGTAAATGTGACAATGTCATAATGTATCAACGATTTTTTAAGATTAGCTAAAAATCCATTATCACATTATTACATTATCACATTATCGCATTATCGCATTATCACATTAATTTTGTATGTTTGCCGCCTAATTTTTTACAAGCATGAATAATTTTCATATCGCTGGTATTCAAGATATTGGAATCAATGCTGACAATCTTTCCGAATCAAGGAAATGGTATGCCGACATGTTCCAAATGGATGTATACGCCATTGATGACGTCACGACCGCCCAATATCAGTATCCACATACAGAGGAGCCAACACAGCAACGTCATTTGTGTATCACCCTCAATTTGCAAGGCGGAGGGGGTTTTGAAATGTTGCAATCGCTGCAACAAACCCAAGAGTCCGTTTTTTTTGACATGCACATTGGAGATTTGGGCATTAATGCCGCCAAAATCAAAAGTCACAACATTGCTGCCTATCACGAAGAATTATCATCCAAATACAAAGACATCAGTTCTATTGTTACAGACCCGCGGGGCCTGCCTACTTTTTATCTGCACGACCCTTTCGGGAATTGCTTTCAAGTGGTGGAAGACAACTATGTTTTCTTAGACGAGAATCGCTATTCCGGGGGGATTGTTGGAGCCATCATCGGCGTATCGGATTTGGAACGCAGTCTGCCATTCATACAAAAAGTTTTGGGATATGATACGATTTTATATGATAAGACCGGTATTTTCAATGATTGGCAAACGTTAAAAGGAGGTAATGCTACTTTTAGGCGTGTACTTTTGAAACGATCCGAGCAACCCAGCGGGCCATTCGCAGGATTATACGGAAACAGCACCATTGAACTGGTCCAAATATTAGAAGGAACCCCACGAAAAGTCCAAACTGGGAACTACACATCACGCCATGGTTTCCTTCATCTTTGTTTTGACGTTGTCAACATGGGTGATTTTGAAAAACAATGTGAAGAATACGGGTACTCATTTATTGCAGACAGCGGCCCTCAGCAGACTTTATTTGAACAATCCCAGATTATCGGTCAAACCTGTTTTTTAGAAGATTCTGATGGGACCTTATTCAAATTCGTGGAAGCACAGAAGATCCCACTCATCAAAAGACTTGACTTAAACCTCAATCTTCAAAAAATGGATCCTTCGAAGCAGCTGCCCGAATTAATGTTTCATTTAATGAAATTCAACAAGGTAAAATTCAAATAGGGGCTCTCCTACTCTACACTTCTTTACGCAGGCGCGCGACGGCGATACCCATTTGTTCCCTATATTTTGCCACGGTACGCCGTGCCACTTTATATCCTTTTGTCTGGAGCATTTGGCACAACATTTCGTCTCCCAATGGTTTGCTTTTGTCTTCTGAGGC
>JAZUEE010000125.1:0-1681 GCA_045639985.1 Bacteroidales bacterium | reverse complement strand
GCCCTCGCCTCCACGCTGATCAAACTGCGCGGCTTTACCTCCGATGACTTCGCCCAATTGCATCCTGGCGGTGTGCTCGGCAAACGACTCATTATGAAGGTTAGCGACTTATACAAATTTAATGATGTTCCCGCCGTTACTGCGGACGCGCCTATGCAGCAGGTTATCTTGGAAATTTCGGGCAAATGTTTGGGCGTGACGGCCGTGGTGGATGGTGATAGGGTGATTGGCGCAATTACGGATGGAGATCTGCGCCGTATGCTCCAAAAAAATCCCGATTATATCAAACTCAAAGCTGCCGATGTGATGACGCAAAATCCCAAATCTATTTCAGAAAACACTTTGGCAGTGGATGCCCTTGAATTGATGAAGGAAAAAAATATCACCAATTTGTTCGTGGTAGATTCTGAGGGACGTTATCGCGGAGTTATTCATATTCACGATATTATAAAAGAAGGAATCGTTTAGGAAGTCGTCAGAAAAGTTTTTTTCGACCTCCATGTCAAAGTTGTTGGAAGTTATGAAAAAAATACTATTTTTGCGCCCGCTTTCAGAACGAGAGTGACCAATGGAATGCCCGGATGGCGGAATTGGTAGACGCGTACGTTTCAGGTGCGTATGCCGCAAGGTGTGCAGGTTCAAGTCCTGTTCCGGGCACAAAAAAGAGCTTCAATTTTTGAAGCTCTTTTTTTATTTCAATTATCTTATTTCTGCCCCCCATTATCCCATTAACACATTGTCGCATTATCGCATTAACACATTATCGCATTATCCCCCGTTTCAAGAAAATCACCCTATCTCATCAGTGCTTTAGCTGCTTCCCAGATGACGATTCCGGCGGCAATCGTCACATTTAGAGAATGCTTGGTGCCAAATTGGGGAATCTCAATGGCTGCATCGCAGATGGGCAGCAAACGGTCGTCCACGCCGAAAACCTCGTTCCCAACGATCAACGCAACTTTCTCATATTGTGAAAATGAAAATTCATCCAATTTTAGGGATTCATCAACTTGTTCGACCATGAAAACCGAATAGCCGTCATCCTTTAATTTTTGGGCCAAAGCAACAACGTCTTCGACGTATTCCCATTCCACACTTTCCGTGGCTCCCAATGCGGTTTTGGCGATGTCTTTGTGTGGGGGACGTGCTGTAATACCGCACAAATAAAGCTTTTCCACATTGAAGGCATCGCAGGTGCGAAATACCGACCCCACATTATTCATGCTCCGAATACTGTCCAAAACAACCACCAAGGGGATTTTTAGTTGAGATTTATACTGCTCTACGGTAACCCGGTGCAGTTCGTCCATGGAGAGCTTTTTCATAGTGTTTGCGTTTAAAATGGGAAATCATCGTTCACATCTGGCGTGGAAACAATGCTGTTGTCATCACTGTTAATTTTGGATTCGATAATGTCAAAACTCTGATTGGGTAGGATGATTTGACGGGGCGGCTCGTCCGTGAAAGTGCTCTCTTCTCCTGTGAAATAGGCCGTCTCCACATCAGAGAATTTCGTGTATTGGCTTTGGAAGCGAACACGCACGTTGCCGGGACTTCCATGTCTGTTTTTTTCAAACATGATTTCTGCTTGTCCGGCCGAAGGAGACATATCTTCAAAAGTGTCCATTTTGTAATATTCCGGACGGTATATGAAAAGTACCATGTCGGCATCTTGCTCGAT
>JAZUEE010000124.1:0-13564 GCA_045639985.1 Bacteroidales bacterium | reverse complement strand
ACATGGCTACGATCCGACTTGCCCGTAAAATCCATTCTCTTCAATGAGAGCAAACGAGTTGAAGAAAAAGAAACCTTGGCCAAACTATTAGGTGACTCCATAGAATATCTTATTGATGACGATACTTGGCTTTATTTGGACGATATTCAAAACGAGATAGCTTTTGACATCCCGGATGATGTGACAGAGAATCACAAATATATCGAAAAGGAGAATGGCAACAACCTTTATCTTTTGGTTGTACTCGACTACAAAAATCAGCGGTCAGTGAATGAAACCGACGAAGAGGTAGCGGCGGCCAAAATGATGCTGTTCAACCAAAAAAGGCAGCAATACATTGAAAAGCACGTGGACGAGCTGTTCCGCAAAGCACAAAAAAAGGGTGTAATTATCCGATAATAGAACCACCCTTGCCTTTTCAGATATCACGGCAGTGCCAATTGTAATATCTGGCACTATCGTTAAAAAGTATTTTGTTATAAATCTTATTCAAATTCCGTGAGTTCAACGAACTGGAAACGAGCTCGATTTTTATTCGTCTTTTTTGATATGAACATCCATTTGATTAAACGGAATCTCAATATGTTCTCGTTGGAAAGCTTCATACACTTGTTTGTTCAAATCCCATCTGACATTCCAATAATTATTGGGTTCCGTCCAAACAAATAGGATTAAGTTAATAGAACTCGAGCCAATTTCATCAACCTTCACGGTAGGTTCCTTCGTTTCTTTGAGCACAAGCGGATGTTGATTCGCAATTTGCAGCATCACATCCGCAGCTCTTTGAACGGAATCACCGTATGCAATACCGATGGAAATCACAACTCTTCGAACCGGCAATGAGAATTGGTTGGTTAGTGTTTTCGTAGCCAAATCCGTATTAGGTACAATGATAATCAGATTATCAAGAGTACGCAAATGAGTACAGAAAATCTGGATTTTCTCAACATATCCGCTATATGAATCTTGCTCAATATAGTCGCCGACCTTAAATGGTTTGAGCAGCAGAATCATCACTCCGCCGGCAAAATTCTGCAACGTGCCCTGCAGGGCCATACCAATAGCCAAACCGGCAGCACCTATCATAGCCACAAACGTCGTGGTTTTTATTCCGGCAATACTCATAACCGTAATAATCAGCAGCACTTTCAGACCTATATCTATCAAGGAATTAAGGAATTGCTGTAAAGACTTGTCAACGGTGTGTCGCTGATAGAATTTATTAATTGCCTTATTTAAAACTTTTATCAATTTCCATCCTACCCATAAGATAACCAATGCTAAAACAAGTTTGGGCATATTTTGGAATACTACATCCGTCAAAAACTTTTGTGCCGCAGCAACAAACTGGTCCATCGTATTTTTCATTACAGCAAGATTCATTTTCTATTCAAAATTAACTATTGGATCATCACTTTTCGAAGGGTTTTACCTTTATCGGTTGAAATTTCAAGCATATAGAAACCTGGAGAAAGTGCGGACACATTCATTGAATAATGATTATCACCGGCAACAGCGGCTATCTTATCCATAGACACGAGCTTTCCTGCCGCATCTACCAAACGAAATGCAACAGAAGCATTGTCTTCCATTGAAAAATCGACGAAAAGATTATCCGAAGCCGGGTTAGGATAAATAGACATCTCACCCAATTCCTCAAAATCGTCCACTCCGTCAATCGCAAAATACTCCATTTTAAAACCATCTTTCTGGTCCCAGTTGTCAGCCACAAAAGTAACTTTCATTTTCTTGAAATTCACCTGTTCAATGCCTGTAGGAGGTTCGTAAATATCAAAACGTTTATAGAAAGTTGGAGGATTCGTTGAGGCATTGTAAACATCTACAAAATCGCCATAACCCAAATCAAACTTAGGGAAGTTGAAATAAAAGCCCTTGATATATTGGAGATTCAGCAACCAAGAACAAACCGTTTGTGCTCTATAATTGGTGTTTTCGGGAGATTCGTCGGACAATTCCGCATGCCAATCGGTAATCACCTTGTTCGCACTGCAATATTGTTCAGCCACTTCTGAAGTGTAACTAATCAAAAAGCCATAATAATCGGTATTGGCAGATACTGTTCCGTTGGATGTGAAAGTTATCAGAACACTATCTGCTTCAACCTGATAGCTGTCAGAGGGCACTTCCGAGCCCGTAAAAGTTGCCTTCACGCCGCTTTCTATGGTTGGGCCATTGTAAATCGTCACGAAATCCACATTCGGATTTAAATCTAAACGATCGAATGTAAACGTATAAGAAGAAGCATCGGGAACGGCCACCATCCAGGAACAATCAGGGTTGGCCTGATAGGGTTTTGTGGTGGGCGAGCCATCGGCCACATAACCGAAAGATGCCGTATTCCGTTGATGTCCTTGGCAATACGTATCCGAATTAATCCCTGAAGGATAAATTCTTACAATACATCTTCCATCATAATCATAATTGTTTATTCCGGCCACAAAATTATCGATGGCATAAAAGCCATTGCTACTACCGCCCCAACCGTAATTCAGATGAAACCTTTCCTCTTCGTCATAGCCGTCCAGAACATACGCATGACCAGAATTTTGATATTGGGGATGGCCGCTATAGAAAACAGGACGGCGGGCATCAATTTCTCCTTTCAGCATATCAACATATTCTTGAACTTGCTCCTCCGTATTATACGCATTTCTATAGTAAACAGTAATATTCTGATCATAGCCGAACTTTGATTCTAATTGTTGTTTCGCCTCATCATAGTAAGCACCCGAGCCGTCTGGAGTATATTGCATTTGTATGGCCACTCCAACGTGATACGCCAACTTGGAAATTTCATTGGCATAAGACATCGGTTGATTGCACATAGCATCCCAATGATAGGTATGATGGGAAAAATAAACCGTTTGTCTGGGATAACCTGATGGTAAATAAGTACTTGCACCTGTGCCATGTTCAGGATATCGATGATAATTCATAATTTGAGCACAAGCTAAGGCAACACATCCATTGGGTACCCGATAATCATAATAGGATCCAGCGTTAACATCCCACGGGCAATACGTATTGTAAAACAAATTTTGATTCCAGCGAGTAGTCAACAGCGGACCGCGCGTGGGTGTTTTCGGTGATTGAGGGGCAAAATCCTCTGACAGATAATGTTTCCATGCTTTAACGGATTTTTCATTTACGGGTGCTTTTCTTTCTTCCGTAAAACGAACCACCTGCTTGTACAAATGAAACAAGCCCTCCACAGGAGGGATCATTTCAAAATCCTCATCAAAAGAATAGGCCAACACCGGGAGGACCTTTTGAGACGCGGAAACTACTACGAATCCCTTATCTCCAATGCTGAAACGATACAGACAGGTCATTCCTTCTTCATCATTGACAACCTCCTGCAACTTCACTTGCGCTTGGGCATTCGATTGATTGAGCTGTTTTTCATTAACAAAACGCTGGCACACCAACGCGGCCTGTTTTTCTGAAACCAAACTTTGAGCCCAACACATTGAGCTACTTACCATTAAGACAATGGTAAAAAGAATAGAAAACTTTTTCATATAATTAAAATAAAAGGTTGCGAAAATACAAAAAAAGTGCAATGGAAAGAATGGTAAATGGTTAATGAGAACGCTTCACATTATCTCATTATCGCATTACCGCATTATCTTCATTGCTTTGTTGACGCTTCGATGCTGTCTATGCGGGCCTGTTCCACACGAGCGATGCTGTCTTGCAGCATACGTTGCTGCGCGCGGAAATCATTCCGATAAAAGGCAACAATCGGTTTACTGTCAATACGGATTGTGTGCAAAACAGAATCAGCCGGCCAGGTTCCATTTCTGAGCTGCGCCGCCGGGACATCTTGACAAAAGGCCATGTAGAAATCCCACGTCGTGTCTGCGCTACTATAGGGTTTACTGATTACAATAAAACCGGTATCTTTTGGGAAATACGCGACACTCACATTCGTAGCAATCACATACTGTTCATCCACCGCATGATGTCCGATTTCCGTTTTGTACAAATGTTTTTTCATCCAACCAAACGCCAATTTGTTGGCTTCGTTGGGAATATTCATTTCGTATTTGGCGTATGCATTGGGAATGCCACCTGATATTTCATTAAAATACAGCGAAGTAAGAGGTTGGTTGAAAATAATATGTCGAATGGGCAAAGCCGACAACAATCCGATAAGGCAATAGACAATAAAATTAGTGTATTTATCCGAAATGCTCCTTAAAGCACATTCCACACCACTCACCGCGATCAACATAAACAGTGGATAGATACAATAATAAATTGCCCACATGGTATCCGGATTGAGATAGTTGAAACGGACTTTATGAATACAATAGAAAAAAGGATACAGGATAATAAAAATAGAGTATGGTTTCAACGATTTGACGGCGGTTTTGAAAAAAACGAAAAACAGGATGAAGCCCACCAATATTATCGTTGGAATCGTAATAAAGAGATATTTGGAAAGATAATATTTCGGGAAATTATCCGGACCAATGACATGGCCTTCAAACAGCTGGTTTTGCGCGGTCGGATAATTCAACGTCAGCATCTCAAACGCATTTTTGGGTGCAGCCGTTGACTTCACCAGAAAAGGAGTTGCCAAGGCATGTATTATATAAACCAAAAGGGCAAAGCCCAACAGCATCAGACAGAGGATACCCAATTGCTTCAAATATTCTTTTTTATAGAAATGTTTGAGTGGATTATATAGAATAAAATTGAGGATGACGAAAATATTGAAGAAATTGAGGAGAACAAATCCCGCATTGTACGTGGAAAGTGCCAACAACGTTCCGAGTATGATTTTGACCAGCCGGTAAATGCGGACAACCGGAAGTTCCCGACAAAAGTAGTAGATTTGAGTAATGGTAAAGACAAAACCGAAAGCAAATGTCACATCAACCACATTGCACACCGAATATCCAATAAAACGAGGCGATATAAACAGGAAAAAGGCCGTAAAGAACGCCGCTCGCCAACTGAAGGCGCGAAGTATCAAAATGGAAAGATAAACGATCAACAGCCATCCGAATATCGAGCTGACCAGATGCTTCAGAAGAAAAATGTTTTGAACATGGATGGCTTTTCCTATGGAATAAAGAATAAGATCCACATACTGTGCTTGTGTAGATGCAAACGGATGCGTTTTGTACGTATTCGCGTCATCTGTATGATGAATGTGGTTATATACCAACTCCGAGTAGTTATTCTGTTCTATTTCCCGTGTGGAAACACCCACATAACGACTCATATAAATCATGGCTGCCAACATCACGACAAGCGAAATCCAAAGCATGTACTTGAAAACATCATCGGAATTACGAAGCGACAAATTGAAAAGGCCTCTATCTACCGTATATTTCTGTCGCTGCTGATGAGACTTGGAGAATCGGATTTTCCATATTTCGTCATCAAACAAATCTTGCGAATATGTCAGTTTATTGGCAATCTTCTTGATGAAGTAGTAGATTTTTTCTGCAAAGTTCAATTTTTCAGCATCCATATTACAAAATCTGATTTAATTTGAAATAAGAATATGCCTTTTGCAGGTAATTGAGTGCCTCTGGGCCAACGTTGAAAAGAAGGTCTATTATGGATAAATTGGGCACGAATCCGAATTTATCGCTAAAGACTTGGTAATAGGGTTCGCCATAGGACAACGGATAATCCGATTCTGACTTTTGACGAGGATGTATCAAAGTACGCAAATCGTTCTTCTCAATGGGGAAAAAATCCTTCGTAAATTGAATTTCACAAGAAAGTCGAAACAATTTGAAGATTGTTTCCATCAATTGAAAATTAAAATCAAAAAGATACTCAAAAGGTCGTTCGTAAAACGGTCTGAACGCATCCTGGTAGTACAGGAAATACGGGCTTCCCCTATAGGCCGACTCTATGGTTCTCCAATGGGTTCGCTGCCACGGCGTCTTGTATTCGATGCGCGTTTGCGTTATCGGTTCTTTCGCGGGATTGTGTACCACAGGAACGGAAAGAATCTGCGGTCCATTGGCGGTAAGAATAGTCGTACGGGTACGGAAGCTCTGCTTTTGGAAGTTTTCAAGACATTCAAGCTGCACATCCTCTTGAATGAGGAAGGAAAAATACTCTATAGGAGGCAGATAGGCCGACGACAAAACTTTCATATCCAATAATTTTACTGCGCACTCCTATTGTCTTCATTATTTGGCAATAATCATCTTTGAACGATACACTTGTTCATTGCCGTTTATTTCCAAGAAATAAATACCATTCGGAAGCTGGTTGAAATTGACTGTGAAAGATGGAGACAGCTGCACATTAAACGTACTGACAAGTTGTCCGGTGGCATTATAGACAAGACACTGTCCTTCCACATCTTCAAAATTCCCTTGGATAGTCACAACACCAGTTGACGGATTCGGAGCCACATTGAAAAACTGAGTATTGGAAGTATAAGTAGTAACATCCACAGTACCATCAAAAGACATACCCGGCAGGGTAAGTCTTCCCGTATTATCCGGATCCAACCATGGCTTGAGTTTTTTAGAATTATCGGAGTTATTGTTATTCGTCCAAGAGTATGACAATTTTCCATAATTATCGGTACCATTATAATCACAAGCGCTACTACCATTGCTGAGGTCACCAATAATGAGTTTGTTCTGATTAAACAATGGCGAGCCGGAAGAGCCCTGTTCCGTACAACCTTTCGAAGGATTTGTGTACCAAGAGACGTTCCAATATCTTGTATTAAAAGAATAAGTCGTTACCGTTTTCGGAAAACTAAATCGTTTATAGGCGCCTGCAGGATGATGGACGGCCAATCCTATAGAAGATGTACCCGTTGCATCCCAACCAGCGAAATACAAGCTGTCAGACCATGGTTTGGAAGCCAAATCTCTCGTAAGTTTGAGCAAAAGGAAGTCAGAACTGGTATTAATGCCGGCATTCGTATTTTCACTGACATAAGCTTTAATTTCGCCTCCAGCCATTTTTTTGAGCGGAGGGATTCCAGAGCCGTCGCAACGCAAACGCTGATAGAAGAACAGAAAGGAAAAACCGCAGTCAAGGCCTTTCAAGCAGTGATTGGCCGAGAGGATATAAGGCGTTTTGTCCATTCTGACATTGTTGATAAGCGCACCCGAGCAGGAATAAGTACCATCAACTGCCGTAATCGTTATGTGAACCACGGAATTGATTTGGTCGTGCCATTCACGGCCTTGAGGACAAACCGCATGAAAATGACAATCTTGGGCATCATCCACGTTACCTTTACTGTCATCTGTCGCACTAAAGATATCTCTATAGATATGACCTACCCTACTAATTTCCATAGAACCATGGAAACGGACATCTGCAGGTTCGTAATATTCCAAAACAATCTCATCTCCCGCTATATAATCCGTTTGAAGAATACCATTCGGCTGAATATCACTGTTGGAATACGTCCCTGCAATCTCACTACGGTCATTGTTATAGATATAAAAAGAGGCACCTTCCGGAATATTGAATTGAGTAAAAGACACCGCCATGCTGTAAGCATTTTCAGAATGCAACGCCACCCGCCACAATTTGGCGCCATCCGGCAGAATATCTGTTCTACCGCAATTGTCAAAATTCAGCCCCACCTTATGAACAGCACCAATTCTCAACGGTTCGCCATTTTTCACATTTTCAGCATCTTCCGCCATTAGGGAAGAAACATCCACGTGAGGAAGATCTATTTTGTCTATTGAGTAAGAGATATTCGGATGGGAAAAACTAAAAGGAATGCCTGTCACATCATTATTTTGAGTATATCCAACGAGTGTACTAAGCACAAACAAAGCTATGAGTAAATAACATCTTTTCATATTGATTCCTTGAATAGTTTTATTAAAAATCGGGCCGCAAAAATAGAAAAAAAAATGTACCTTTGCCACCCAAAATTCAAACTTCAATATGATAAATAGAAAAAAAATAAAACACGAAGGTCCAGCTTTTGAAGGTAATATAGAAGAAGTTATCATACAAGCACTTATCGAGAAACAAGGGATTGACATACAATGTATAAATTTGAAAAAAATCAATCATGTCTTATTTGATTATTTCATTGTTTGTACGGGAAACTCCAAGCCACATGTCGAAACCTTGTGCGATTATGTTCAAGAACAAATGATGAGAGTGGCCAACACCACTCCGGTACACATCGAAGGCCTTGAAAACAAAGAGTGGATACTATTAGACTATTTCAATGTATTAGTCCACATCTTCCAACCAGAAGCCCGTGAGTATTACGACATCGAAGCCTTATGGAGCGATGCCGACATTCAGAAATTTTAAGCTCGGAGAACAACTATGCCAACTACTACAAAAGGTCAGAATACTTCCAGCAAAAGCCATTCCCCATTTGGCAACGGAAACAAAAACAAGAAGAAAAAAGGATTCAATTTCGGCATCATCTATTTGATTTTCTTTGCCGGTTTGATTGTCTATTGGATGATGTCCAACACGGACATGCGCGCCATTGACATTGACAACACGCAGTTCAAGCAGATGGTGGAGAAGCAGGAAATCGAGCATGTGGAATACATTCGCCGCAACGACCGCGTCAATATCTTTTTAAAGACCGAGGCGTTAGACAAGCCCGAGCACCAGAAAGTGCATGACAATTTGGAAGGTCCGCAATACTTCCTGCCATCTGGAGATTTTCAGGTTTTCAACAATGAATTGAAAGACATACGTGACAATGCCGTACAAAAACGCCTTGCCAAAGACTCCACGCTCGTGGAGACCGATCTTTTGGACGAGTATGATTTTCCCGTTAAGCAGGACAACACCAAAAGTTGGGGCTTTGAAATCATTTTCTGGATCTTTCCATTAGTATTGATTATAATACTTTTTGTCGCATCCACTCGTCGAATGGGCGGCGGAGGCGGCATTGGTGGAAACATTTTCAGCATTGGCAAATCCCGTGCCCAGGAATTTGATGAAAAATCAGGGCAACTCGTCACCTTCAAGGATGTTGCCGGCTTGGAAGGCGCGAAATTTGAAATCGAAGAAGTTGTTGATTTCTTGAAAAATCCAAAGAAATACACCGTTTTAGGAGGAAAAATCCCCAAGGGGGTATTGTTGGTTGGACCTCCGGGAACAGGTAAAACGCTGTTGGCCAAAGCCGTTGCCGGAGAAGCCAAAGTCCCATTCTTCTCTCTTTCCGGTTCCGACTTTGTGGAGATGTTTGTCGGCGTAGGTGCTTCGCGCGTGCGTGATTTGTTCAAAACCGCCAAGGAGAAAGCGCCCTGCATCATCTTCATTGACGAAATCGACGCCATCGGCCGCGCACGCGGCAAAAGCGCCATTTCCAATGCCAATGACGAACGCGAAAGCACGTTGAACCAACTGCTCACGGAAATGGATGGTTTCTCCACCAACGCGGGTGTCATCATCATGGCTGCCACCAACCGCGCGGATGTGTTAGACCGCGCGCTGCTCCGCGCCGGACGTTTCGACCGACAAATCGCAGTCGAACTTCCCAACCTGAATGAACGTCGCGGCATCTTCGGCGTACACGTCCGCAAATTGAAACTCGGCCCCGATGTGGATTTGGACTTCTTCGCCAAACAAACACCCGGATTCTCCGGCGCCGATATTGCCAATGTCTGTAACGAAGCAGCCCTCATCGCTGCCCGTAACAGCAAAAGCCAAATTGAGAAAGAGGACTTCCTGGCAGCCGTAGATCGTATTATCGGAGGCCTTGAACGACGCGGCAGCGTTTTCACCCAAGAAGAGAAAAAGACCATCGCCTATCACGAATCCGGTCATGCCACCGTCAGCTGGCTGCTCAAATATGCGTCCCCGTTAGTGAAAGTGACCATCGTTCCGAGAGGCAAAGCCCTCGGCGCCGCATGGTATCTTCCCGAAGAACGCCAACTTACCAATTACGACCAACTCATTGACGAAATGACTTCCCTGCTTGGTGGACGTGCCGCTGAAGAGGTAATCTTCGGACGCGTATCCACTGGCGCCCTCAACGATCTTGAACGCGTATCCAAACAGGCCTACGCCATGGTTGTCTATTATGGTTTGGATAAAAAGATCGGCAACGTCAGCTATTACGATTCTACAGGCCAACAGGAATACAGCTTCCAAAAGCCCTATAGCGAAAAAACCGCGCAAGCTATTGACGAGCAGGTACACTCCCTTATTGAATCTTGTTATCAAAAAGCCAAAGACATTCTTATCGAACATAAAGAACAATTAGACCAACTCGCCAACCTCCTGCTGGAACGTGAAGTTATCTTTACCGAAGACGTGGAACGAATTTTAGGCAAACGCCCGTTCAACCAAGATAACAATCCCGCAGAAGCACCTAAACAAGATGCCGGCGACACAACATTAAACGACTAACTTATTATGGCAAACACCAAACAAATGGATTCTCAACTCCTAACTGATAAGGAGACCATCCGTAAAAATATTCGGAACAGTTTGGCTTACAAAAGCGCACCTCCCATTTTGGCAAGCGATTTGGTGGGTGCAGTATTTGAGCCAATAGACAATCTGTTCACCACCTTTGTGGAGAATTTCCGTAAAGCCGGTGGAAAATATATTCCCTGCACGACTCAAAATATGGTGAAATACTTGGTTAAGATAACACAAGGACAGCACTACCGCACCTTGCTGAATACAAGTCCGAACCTAAGTGTTTATCTTGACAAATACAACGTTCGCCACGTCAATACCGTTGATTTGAGAGAGCCCGTTGATGCCGCACTTTTCTTTTCAGACATTTTAGTGGCACGAAACGGTGCTATCGGATTCACCCAATCGGTCGTGCAGTATGCTTCCGTACGGAATCTCGCCAAAGACATCATTGTAGTTTCCCGCGGTCGCTGCATTTTCCCAGATATGGAACAGGCTCTTGAATACCAAGTGCAACGCAATGGGAACAAGACCTGCCCGTTGGTTGAATTTCTCGCGCCCACCATCCCTGAAGAGATAAACGGCACTTTGGCCTACTCTCCCCGTTCACCACGCATAATCCTGATGCTTATAGAAGAGAACCAACCTCAACCCCAAAAGCAAGAAGAGCCCGTGGAAGCAGCAAATCCTTCCTCAGAAGAAATATCTGCCGAACCGGCCAATCCTACCGCAACCCCTTCCCAATGCACTATTGATTTCACTCAAAACACGATACCCGATGAATCAGAAAACCAAAACGCTATTGATTAGAACGGCTACCGGTGCCGTATATGTGGCCTTGATGGTGGCTGGCACTTTCTGCTTTCCGCTGATGGTGTTGCTCATGTGTTTGACCGCATGTGTCGGACTTTATGAATTTTCCAAGTTAACGTCGGGTCCAACAGATACTTGTTCTTGCAATATAACAACCGTTTTCTCCATCGTACTATTTGCACTGCTTGGCTATTGGGGACTTTTTCTAAAAGGGAGCATATTTGTCAATTCGGCCTTCCTGAATCTTTGGTTTTTCTACTTATCCATTCCTATATGGCTGTTTTCCTTAGTCATCATTTTATCCATCCTTGAATTATTCCGTCATCGCGCCATTCCTATTGAGCAAATCGCCAAAAACATTTTCGGTGTTATGTGGATTACCATTCCCTTGGCCGCATTGACAGTATTTTCGCATTTGAACGCCCGGGTGGTTCTCGCTTTCCTAATTTTAATCTGGATGAGCGACACGTTTGCCTATTTGGGTGGTTCTCTTTATGGAAGAAACAAGATGTGTCCCCACATTTCTCCAGGAAAGACTTGGGAAGGAACAGCCACCGGATTCATTTTGACGATTCTTTTATCCATCATTCTATCTCAAATTCCGTACTTCGGAATTGTTTGTCCGGAAATGTGGAAATGGGCTTTGCTTGCCGTCATTGTAACACTTTTCGGGACATTGGGCGATTTAATAGAATCCCTATTCAAACGCAACGCCGGTATAAAGGACAGCGGCAACATACTTCCCGGACACGGCGGCATCCTTGACCGCTTTGATTCCATACTTTTCACCACTATTCCAACATTGGCATTTTACATGTTGGTTATGAAATAAGAACTTTTAAAGACATACTAAATGATGAAGAACGAGATGATTTCCATACGAGGGGCCAATGTCAACAACTTAAAGAATATAGATGTTGACATACCACGCAACAAATTGGTGGTTATCACCGGTCTGTCAGGTTCCGGAAAATCATCTTTGGCTTTTGATACGCTATATGCGGAAGGTCAGCGCAGATATGTGGAAAGCTTGAGTTCCTACGCCCGTCAATTCATGGGCAAGATGCACAAGCCCGAAGTAAAGTCCGTAACGGGGATTCCACCCGCCATTGCCATTGAGCAACGCACCATGTCCAGCAATCCGCGTTCCACAGTCGGCACTGTAACGGAAATCTACGATTACATAAAACTCCTTTTCGCACGCATCGGGCACACTTATTCTCCCATCAGCGGCCGCGAAGTCCATCGCGACAGTTCGCAAGACATCGTTCAATATGCAATGGCCACGGCGCCGAACCAAATATTGTACATACTATCCCCTGTAGTTATTCCCGATGGCCGTACGCTGATGGACCAACTTTCCATACTGCAGCAGCAGGGTTTCAGCCGCGTGGTCTATAGCCGGAAGTTGTTTGATATAGACGAATTCCTTCATGGCAAAAAGTGCACTCGAATATCGGAAATGTACGTACTCATCGACCGCTTCAAATCCGACAAGTTGTCCGAGAACAAGGAACGATTAATTGACTCCGTCAACGTGGCATTAGCTGAAGGCAAAGGGGTATGCGTCATTCAAACAGAAGGAGAATCCGTTTCACAAAAGACCTTCAGCAATCGATTTGAGTCCGATGGCATTATCTTTGAAGAACCTTCTGTGAATCTTTTCAGTTTCAACAATCCCTATGGAGCTTGTAAAGCATGCTTGGGAACGGGGATGATAGAAGGTGTCGATCCAGACTTGGTAATACCCAACAAGAATTTATCCGTAGCGGAAGGTGCAGTGGCTTGTTGGCACGGAGACGTTTTAGGAGAATGGAACCGTCAATTTATCCGTCAGGCCACCAAACTTGATTTTCCCGTTCATCGTGCCATTGAAGACCTGACTCCGGAAGAATTCAACCTTTTGTGGTTCGGCGATGAGAAACATAAAGTGGAAGGTGTAGTACAATTCTTCAACTTTGTAGCCGCCAACACATACAAAATACAATTCCGCGTCATCCAAGCCCGTTACCGCGGACGGGAATTATGTCATGAATGTCATGGCTCTCGCCTTCGCAAAGAGGCACAATACGTGAAAATCGGCGGAAAATCCATCTCCGAATGGCTGGCCATGCCCATCTCGCAATTACGCAACGTATTGGATCATTTGAAATTATCGAATCCTGCCGAAAAGGAAATTGCCAACAACATTCTCAAGGAATTGAGAAATCGGGTGGAACTCCTGTATGAAGTCGGGTTAGGTTATCTTACGTTGGACCGCACCGCCGACTCCCTGTCTGGTGGCGAAGCACAACGCATCAACCTCGCCACATCGTTGGGTAGTACGTTGGTGGGATCCCTGTACATATTGGACGAACCCAGCATC
>JAZUEE010000123.1:0-5564 GCA_045639985.1 Bacteroidales bacterium | reverse complement strand
CGTGAACTTCCGGAGCCTCGTATGTTGACAGTTCCTGAACCTCCACCGAAGTAGGAATGTGCCAGCCTTCGGGACAAATGCCGCGTACGAAGCCGTGCTCGCCCGCAACCACTGGATTGCCCACCGCGGTCTCCCAGTTGTAGAGACGACCGTAAGCATTCAGATTGGCCGTGGTGTCGGGATACATGTCGGAGTAGTAGATGAAACTGCCCGGCACGTTGGTCTTGAGATTGGGCTTCAGCCAACAGTGCCTCCCTATTTTCAAAGACTGATATTCATTTTGGCCGTCATCAGCCTTCAAATTATTACTTCCGCACTGCGCCTCCACCGCCATGGGTAGCAACATCAGCGCAATAATAAATACAGATAGAAGTTTTTTCATAGTATTATTTATTTGTTTGAGAATCAATTTATGCCAATTATTCGTTATCACTCGTAAATTTTATTGATAAACAATAAATTACAAAGCATATTGTGTTTTTATATTAATGTATAATTAGCGGGCGAAAATAAAAAAAAAGGGGATGCAGAATAACGGGTAGGAAAAAAGTTACACACAGGATTCAATCATAATCACCTTGAACATAAAGTGTCATGTTTGGAGGAAAAGATGGAAGCAGCGATTGAAGCACATAGTAGTTTCCTTTTTTTGTATGTTCGCCGCCTGTCACAAAAACGAAAATATGGCGATAATCAATACCCCCACTTGGCAATACATACGGGCGCATGAAGGTGATGATGTACGCGAATTGGCACTACATCATTCCACAGATTTGCAAGTAGATATGCCCACCGCCCTGCAGCAGATTGAAGGTCGGCAGAAAGCCAAAGACAAACTTCCTGATTTGTATATCCACGAAGAAATCCTCTACCCCACCACGCTCTCATTAGAGCAATGTTCCTCTTCTTTAACCGCGGAATACAAGGCCAATATCCTTGAGGGTGCCGATGCCGACATTGCCGACCTCAGCGGCGGATTCGGCATCGACACATTTGCCTTCGCACGGAAATTCAGACACTGCCACTACATTGAGCCACAAGTAACACTTTGCGAACTCACCCAACACAACGCATCTGTTTTGGGGCTTTCCAACATAGAAATCCATCAAGGCACGATGGAGGAAAAACTCGCTTCCCTACCAACATTGGATTACATTTACATAGACCCTTCGCGCCGAGACACGCACGGCAATCGGGTCGTCTCTCTTGAAGATTGCACACCGAACATCGTACTTTGGAAAGAACATTTGCTCGAAAAGGCACGGAAAAATGTAGTCGTCAAATTATCACCAATGATTGACTTGAAACGTACCATCCAGCAGTTGCCCGAAGTTTCCGGCATTCACATCGTTGCCGTAGAAGGAGAATGCAAAGAGGTGCTGTTTTTGCTGTCCTCCAAGAGGCCATTTCTTGACGACATTCCCATTACAGCGGTTAATTTACGGAATGGCGACAGTATGCGTTTTCAATTTTCCTCCTTGGAAGAACAAAACGCCGTGCCAACTTTAGCCAATGATTTGGGACAGTACCTTTACGAACCCAACGCCGCCATATTAAAGGCCGGTGCTTTCAAATGCCTTGCCATCCGGTTTGGGCTAAACAAGCTGCACCCGCACTCTCATCTATACACCAACAACAATTTCACGGAAAATTTTCCAGGACGGATTTTTAAAATTTCGGACGTTGTTCCTTTCAACAAAAAAAACATCAAAAAAGCACTCTCGCTTCAGCATGCCAATGTTTCAACGCGCAACTTTCCAATTTCAACAGATGAATTGAAAAAAGCACTCCATTTAAGGGACGGAGGAAGCACCTACATTTTCGGGACCACCCTGTCTGGAAATAAAAAAGCGTTGATAATATGTGAAAAGGCGGATTAGTTATTCTCGTCCCAACATCCTAAAACCCTTGGTCATAGTCATCAGATCAAGTTTAACCTGATAATCGCGGGTATAAAGTTGGTCGGCGGCATCCACCATTTCATCGGTAAATTGATTACCGGGGAAAGCATCTGTTGGGAACAACACGGAAGGTTTAAGATTGGCCGATACGTTATTAGAAGGCAGACGGCAGCCCACCCAACTTTTCTTGCCAGCTAACACGGAAAAGATGTTTCGGATAAAGCCCGACTTATTCTCTACAAACCATACGTCCACCCAGACAAAGATTAATAAAGCACAAGCGCTTACCACATCAAATGTGCGTTTTTTGTGACGGCTGTTTTTTTGGACAATGGCATGAACGGGTATCGTATATAAATCTTCCGAAGAGAAAATGGAATTGCTGCCAATGACGGAAGAACTATTCTCCGGTGCGATTTTGTACTCCACCTGATGTTGCTGAAGTTTTGACATCCAATCGATAATCTGTTGGGCGGGCAAATCTTTTGCACAGAAAATAATCTCATTCAACCTATACAAGGGGATCAAATCCTGGATTTGCGCAATATGGCCGATAACCTTGTCATCATCGTTTGGTACAGTCAGCGGTTGCAAGGCCACGACTCCCGCAAATTCGCATTTGGGTTCCATCATCTGCACAAGATTCAACACACGGGCTGTTTCTTGAGATTCGCCAACCACGGCAATACGCCGACGGCTGACGTTGTCAAAGCTATTTCCCCGGATATGCAGTTTGCGAATCAGATAGCGCAACATGTTGACGACCATCACCGTCCACATGGCACCAAACAGCACAACGGCACGAGAAAAGCGCATCGTCTCCGGAAGAATCGCATACACCAACAGAATGGCTACCGTTCCCATCGCAATACCCTTGTTGACATTGTTGAGGCGAATCGGCTTGCGGTATCCTTTACAGACAGCTATCGCCAAAAGCCACACTATAATATATGCAGGAATAATAATATAATAGTAATAATCCGGATAGAAGCTGTTGCGTTGGGCGAGCACGGCCACCGACCAGTAGCGGGCAAGCACCAGCATGCCGGCATACACGCATAGGAAATCAACTATGGGCAGCAGCAGTTTGCTGAAAATACGTTTCAGCGCAGCCAACGAAGCACGGAACCAAATGGCACAATCAATAACGAAATTGAACAGTTTGGCATTCTTTTGAGAAAAATGCTTGCGCGCAAAAATCTGCATGGCCTTGTAAAAGACATGTACGTAATTCAAGCTACCTGTTTTGGTACTTTCGCCTTTATAATGAATAATGCGCGTTTCTGGGAAATAATAATTCTTGAAGCCGCCCTTCAATATTCTATAGGAAAGGTCTATATCCTCTCCATACATAAAATAATCTTCGTCTAATAGTCCCACTTTGTCGAGAACGGAGCGGCGCATCAGCATAAAGGCGCCGGAAAGGACCTCAACGGAATGGATTTCATTTTCGCTCAGATAGGAAAGATGGTACGTGCCGAACCGTTTGGAATGCGGGAATAATTTGGAAAGCCCGAACAGTTTATAGAAAGCCACGGAGGGCAAAGGTATTCCGCGTTTAGATTCCGGCAGGAACTCGCCTTTCCCGTTCACCATCTTCACGCCGAGCCCGCCGGCATCGGGAGTTGCATCCATAAAGCGAAGACATTTTTCAAAAGTGTCTTCTTCCACTACAGTGTCGGGATTGAGCAGTAGCACATACTCACCCGTTGATTGTCGGATGGCCTGGTTGTTGGCCTTAGCGAAGCCCACATTTTCCTTGTTGGCAATGACCTTTACCTGCGGAAACTTGTCTGCCACCATAGCCAAAGAATTATCCACGGAATTATTATCCACCACGAACACTTCGCCATCCACATTGCGCAATGCCTTATAGACAGCAGTTAGCGCCTGTTCCAAAAAACAGGACACGTTGTAGTTGACTATGATGATGCTTAGTTTCAAGTTTCAGGTTTCAGGTTTCAAGAATAGTCTCATTTATACCATTATACATTAACTGCGTAGCACATTACCGCATTCTCACATTTTCACATTTTCACATTCTCACATTAAAAATAAGCCAGCACTGTTTTTTTAGACACGACCTTATCGCCTTTGTTGACAGCGACTTGCACATCTAACGGGAGGAATACATCCACGCGAGAGCCGAATTTGATCATGCCGACCTCTTCGCCCTGCAGCACTTGGTCATTCACTTCGGGATAGCTGATGATACGGCGGGCAATAAATCCCGCAATCTGCCGGAACAGGACTTTGTCGTGGTCGTTTTTGCTGACCACGATGGTGTTATGTTCGTTATCCACAGAAGACTTGGGTAGTTTGGCCAACACATATTTCCCGGGATGATAGGCGATATATTCAATCGTACCATCAACGGGATAACTATTAACATGGACATTGTTAATGGACATGAAGATGGAGATTTTCAATCGTTCATCTTTGAAATATTCATATTCAAAAGCCGGTCCTACGGAAAGAATAGTTCCATCTGCTGGTGCAAGCACTCCGTTATCCACCTTGTTTATAATGCGGAAAGGCACTCGGAAGAAACGGATTATCAAGCCGCCGACCAAAAGGACGACGGAATAGAACAGCAGGTTCACCCACCAGATATTTGCCAAAAACATAATGTAAAAGAAAGTCAGAACTACAATCACAGCAATCGTGACTATAATAATAACCTTTCCTGCCTGATGCAACTTCATCCTAACAAAAGATTATTTAGCGTATAAAATATAAGTATTTCTCGGGATATTGTTTTCACTGGATGTTTTCGTGAATTGTCTCGGAAATTTCTTATCATTCATAAAATGCATACCTTCATAATTGTAGGTATAAACAACCTGTTTGGTTATGCGACCGGCGGTTTTAACAGTCTCGGTCTCCATCAGTTTGTTATTCAAATAATAGCCGTTGTACTCGGCGTATGCGTAAGGCAGACCGTAAAACGGGTTAAATGATTCCAAATCATACGTATAGGTACGGGTGATTTCCTGGCGTAAATCAGGATAAACCTCCACAATAGAATCTATATTTTCATATTTTTCTTTTTTGCCTGGAGCATAATAGATTCTCTTGTTGCAGTGCAACACAAGGTCTTTGGAGCCACTCTGCTGCGCCATTTCGCGAACTGCAGATGGGTCACCCATAAAGGAATTATACAGTTTGCTTTTGCCCATCATGGAATAATATTCGAAGAAATCTTTGTCATAAATTTCCTCGATATGCGTGATGCGGGTGGTTTCCTCATCGCGGTAGAACGTAATTTCCTGACGAGAAGTATCGTTCACTTTATACACGATTTTATCGACCAATCGGTTTGTGTAATTCATATCGATGGTTTCGGTATAATGCTTGCCAACATGGACGATGCTGGCCACCGTTTTATCTTTATTGTACGTAAAATCATACGTTTCCAAAGAATCGACAACGATGGTGGTGAGCATTCCTTTGTCGTCATACTTATATACCTCATTAGGGTTGCCCACGTTACTCAAATACCAGATTTTGCTGATTTTGCATTTTCTATTATAAATTTCGTCATCGGGTTTGCAGGAGGTAAACACAACCGTCAGGGCGGCTACAAATGCAAGAATGGATAATATTTTCTTCATATAATACGTGTATTTTATAATTATCAATAAAAGTTTGCAAAAGTACAAA